>JAMOSM010000021.1 GCA_027063075.1 Nautiliaceae bacterium
ATATGCATTTGCAACTTCTTTTGGATTAATAACATTTCCTTTAGATTTACTCATCTTTTCACCATCTCTTGTCCACCATCCGTGAGCTGCGATTTTTTTAGGAAGCTCGTACCCTATACTCATTAAAAACGCCGGCCAATAAACCGCATGAAATTTTAAAATATCTTTTCCTACAATATGCAGTTTTGCAGGCCAATATTTTTTAACCAAACTTTCATCTTCGCTTCCATATCCAAGAGCCGTTAAATAATTAAACAAAGCATCAAGCCATACATAAACAACGTGTTTTGGGTCATTAATTTCAGGCGGAAGTTTAACCCCCCATTCAAATGAAGTTCTTGTAATTGAAAGGTCTTTTAATCCCTCTTCTACAAACCTAATTACCTCATTTGCTTTTGCTTCTGGAAGAATTGGCTTTTTGTTTTTTAACCAATCAAGAATTTTATCCTGATATTTTGAAAGTTTAAAAAAGTAGCTCTCTTCTTTAATAATTCTCGTAGGTTTCCCGCAATCAGGACAAAGTTCATCATTTACCAGCTGACTTGGAGCAACAAAACTCTCACAGCTTACACAATAATGCCCTTCATAATAATCTTTATAAATATCGCCCTTTTTATACATTTCAAGAAACGCTTTTTGAACTCCTTTTATATGTTCAGGGTCTGTAGTTCTTATAAATTTATCATAGCTTATCTCAAATTCATCCCATAGTTCTTTAAATTTTGCGCTAATCTCATCGGCATATTCTTTTGGACTCTTTCCTTTTTTCTTTGCAGCTTCTTCTATTTTTTGACCGTGTTCATCAGTCCCTGTTAAAAAAAATGTATCAATACCTTTAAGTCTTGAATATCTTGCAATAGTATCGGCAATAATAGTCGTATAAGCGTGTCCTATATGAGGTATATCATTTACATAATAAATTGGAGTCGTTAAATAATACGTCTTACAATCTGCCATTTTTATCCCTTTAATTTTTCTTTGTTTTTTTCATATGTTTTTAAAACTTTATCAATTTCGTATCTGCTTCCAAAAAAGCAAGGTGTCGTATCGTGATAACCATCTGCTTTTAGAGTAAGTAAATCTTTAAATCCATCTACTGCTTCTCCTCCCGCTTTTTTATAAGTATAAGCAAAAGGAAACACTTCAAAAAGTTTTCTAAGTTTCCCTTTTAGTTTATCCGTAGTAGCCGGATATGCAAAAAGTCCGCCCTCTTTTAATAAAATCTGATGCAAATCAGGAACCATTCCCCCGGAATATCTTAGTCTATAACCTTCCATAAACAGTTCATCAATCATTTTTTTATGAAAATCAAACCATTTAGCCTGAGTTCCGCCAGGTCCTAGTATTTTTCCCTTTTCTTTTAGTTTAAGCTCTTTTACAAATTCAAAAGTTTTTGTATTTTCATTAAGTCTAAAAAGCTCAACCACATCCCTTGCAACAACCATCTCAACCCTTGGACCATACACAACATAAACAGAAGCTTTAATATTCTTCCCGTTATATCCGTCTTTATAAATTCCAAAAATACTACCAACACTTAAATCAACATCAATTAAACTGCTTCCATCAAGAGGGTCGTATGCCACAAAATATTCTCCCTCTTCTTTTGTTATGGGAGTTTCTTTTTCTTCACTAATAATCTCTTTTATACTCTTTACTTTTAAAAGATGCTTCTCTACTATTTCATCACTTATTACATCAAGTTTTACCTGTACATCTCCGCTCACATTACAAGAATCAACTTTTCCCGTATCTTTTGTTTTTATAGCTTCATAAATTTCAACTGCAATGTTTTCAATAGCTTTTATAATATCAGTCATCTTTTCTCCTTTAAATATCTTGTGCGTTTTTTAAAACCCAGTCAATTATTTCATCAATATTGTTTAAATCCAAAATTTCTATATGAGGTGGAATTTTACTTTTGTCCACACTATCATCAACAGCAACGGCTTTTATATATCTAAAATAACTCTCATCAATTTCACCTCTAAAAACTGCAAGTCTTGGAAGAGGCAGGTATTTAAGCCCTTCTACCAGCAAAATATCAAAATCCTTAATCATATCGACTATTTCATCAAGAGATTTTTGACGATGAGAAAAATAAGTGGTACGTGTTGGAGATGTAACTACAACTTCAGCCCCTGTTTGAAAAAATTTATAACTGTCTTTTCCCTCTTTATCAAACTGCGCTTTATCAGAAGGGTCGTTTTTTATAATTGCAATCTTATAAGAACTTATAAGTCTTTTTGCAATTTTTTCTATTAATGTAGTTTTTCCAGAATTACTTGGACCTGTAAATGCAACGGCTTTTCTCAAGAAAGTCCTTTTTGCATAATTTTATCAAAATGTTATAATTATTTAAAGGATAAAAGATGGATTTAATTTTATTAAAAGGTCTCTTTTTAAGTCTGTTTTTAGGATTTTTAATAGGACTTGAGAGAAACATCTCTTTTAAAATAGAAAATGAAAAAAGCTTTGCGGGAAGCAGAACTTTTAGTTTAATTTCTCTTTTTGGATATATAAGCGCTTTTTTAACCGATAAGCTCTTTTCAAATTTTATTTATATTTCGTTTTTTTCAGTCTCTTTTTTAATAATCACAGCATATTTTCTAAAAGTTTTTCATTACAATAAACAAGGCTCAACAACCCATATAAGCGCATTTTTAACATTTTTATTAGGTATTTTAGTATATTTTAATTATCATCTTTTTGCAATTGTAACAACAATAATTATAGTAACGGTTTTAAACTTAAAACCTATGTTTAAAAATATAGAAAGCCGTCTATCAAGCAAAGACATAAACGCGGCAATCCTGCTTCTTGGAATGAGCTTTTTAATATTGCCTTATCTTCCTGATAAGATGATTTATTTTATTAACCCTTACAAAACCTGGCTTATGGCGATTATTATTTCATCTTTATCATTCCTTGGATATTTAGGAATAAAAATTTTTGGTGAAAAATATGGAATATTAATAACAGGGGCTGCAGGAGGTTTTGTCAGCTCAACAGCGGTTACATATTCTTTAAGTAAGCTATACTCAAAATTAAACAACCAAAAAGCAATATTTACATACGCAAGTGCTATTGCAATTGCAAACACCATTATGTTTGCAAGAGTTTTAGTAGAAGCCGGGTTAATCAATAAAGAGATTTTAAAATTACTTTTTCTGCCATACACACTCACAACACTTCTTGGAATATATCTATCATACCGCTTATATAAAAAAGCGCCAAATGAAAAAATAAATACAAATTTTATAGAAAAAAATCCTCTAAGTTTAGAAGAGGCTATAAAATTTGCAATAATTTTCGCCGTTATTTATGCAATAGTTCATATTATAGGCAATAAATATGGCAACATAGGTATTTATCTAATTTCTTTAATTTCCGGGATAACAGATGTTGATGCAATAACCCTCTCTCTTTCATCCCTTTCAAAACAGGATTTATCATTAATTAACGCATCAATTGGAATTGCACTTGCAACCATTTCAAACACTCTTTTTAAACTTTCAATTGTATGGTTTTTTTCAAAAAAAGATTTAGCAAAAACACTCACCCGTTTTTTTACCATTTTACTTGTTTTTTTTATTTTAATACTTATTTTAACCCTTTTCGTTAAAATTTATGTTTATACTTCCTAAAACTTCAAATTTTGCATTTGGGTCAATTTCTGCGTGAGAGAGTACAACAACATCAACCCCAAATCTTTCAAGTATCTCTGCTAAAGGTTTTCTTATTAAGGGGTCTACTATTAAAACAACAGGGGCAATTCCCCTGCTAACAATTTCATTTGCGGCATTGTTAATTTCTTGGACTAATTTATTCATTTCAGCCACAGTTAACATAAACTGTTTAGTTTCACCCTGCTGTTTTAACTTTGATAAAAGATACTGTTCCGTTAGGGCATCAAAAGTAATAAGCTTAAGAGTGCCATCTTCACTTTCATAAAGCCTTGTAATAACACGGCTAAGAGCACTTCTTACATGTTCAACTATTGTATCTATGTTTTTGGTGTATTCAGCAATATCCGCAACGGTTTCAAGAATTGTTATCATATCTTTAATAGGTATTTTTTCGTGAAGAAGGGATTTTAAAACTCTTTGAATAAGACCAATACTTGCAACCTTGAGTGCATCATCAACAATAGCAGGATAATCTTTTTTAACCCTATCAAGCAGTGCCTGAACATCCTGACGTGTTAAAAGCTCTTCTGCATAACGTTTAATAACCTCGCTTATATGAGTTACAATAACAGTAGATGGATCTACCACCGTATATCCGTTCATTAACGCTTCTTCTTTTTTGTCTTCATCAATCCATATAGCATCTATTCCAAAAGCGGGCTCTTTTACCTTAATTCCTTCTATTTCTTCAATAACCATAGGAGTGCTCATTGCAAGAAATTTATCCGGATAAATTTCTCCCCTTGCAACCTCAACCCCTTTTAAAAGAACCTGATATTCATTCGGCTTTAAATTTAAATTGTCTTTTATCCTAATTTGCGGGACTAAAAATCCAAAATCGGAAGCTATTTTTTTACGCATAGCCTTTATTCTATCAAGCAAATCCCCTCCCTGATTCGGATCAGCTATTTTAATAAGCTGATATCCTATATCAAGTTCTAAAAGCTCTACTTTTAAAATATCCTCAAGAACTTTTTCTTCTTCTTTTGCAAGCTCCTCAGGAGATTTTTTAGGTTTTTCTTTCTCTTTTTCTTTAACTACTTCCTGAGGAGGTTTTTTGAGTTTTTTAGGTTTTTTTCTAAATTTATTTAAAAACTCTTCAATAGGGTCAACTCCTTTTTGAGTTTCCATCATCAAATATCCGGCAATTAAAAATACACTCCCTATAAAAAACATACTCCCTGTAGGAAATCCCGGAATAAACGCCATAAAAATTATAATCACCCCTACTATTAAAACAACTTTATAATCTCTCATAAGCTGTTTTATAACACCTTCTGCAAAACTTCCGCTCTCATCTTTTGTAGCCCGGGTAATTATAATACCTGTAGCGGTTGATACCATAAGAGCGGGAATTTGTCCAACAAGTCCATCACCTACCGTTAAAATGGTATAAGTGGCAGCAGCTTCTGATAAATCCATTCCGTGCTGAAACACCCCTATTAAAAACCCGGCAATTATATTTACAATGGTGATAATAATGCCGGCAATTGCATCACCTTTTACAAACTTGCTCGCCCCATCCATAGCTCCGTAAAAATTTGCCTCTTTAATAAGCTCTTCACGCCTTCTTTTAGCTTCTTGTTCGTCAATAAGACCTGCGTTTAAATCAGCATCAATAGCCATTTGCTTACCTGGCAGGGCATCAAGCGTAAATCTTGCCGCAACTTCCGCAACCCTTGTAGAACCCTGGGTGATTACCAAAAAATTAATTACAACCAAAATAATAAAAACAATAATCCCTATAATATAGTTTCCCCCGACTACAAACTCCCCAAAAGCACTTATTATTTTACTTACCGCATCAGGCCCTTCATAACCTTTGCTTAAAATCATTCTTGTAGTTGCGACATTCAAAGAGAGCCTGTATAAAGTAACAATTAAAATTAAAGTAGGAAACGTCGTAAAATCAGTCGGTTTTGGAATGTATAAAGAAAGCATCAAAATAAGAACTGAAACAGATATTGAAATAGTTAAAAAAAAGTCAAGCGCTCCGCTTGGAAGCGGAACTATAATAATAAGTAAAATTGCAAAAACAAAAGCAACTACACCTAAATCAGCAACTTCACTAAATACTCTTAAAGTTTTTTTTAATTTATTTACCAGATTTTATCCTTATAACATCAGCTAAAGTATATTTATCTAAAACTTTTGAAATCTCTTTTTCCATTTTAGCAAAAAAAGGCCATAAAGCACAGATATCGCTTCTTTCACGCGTACAGTCGTCTTTGTTTGAAGAACAGTAAAAAACCAAAGAATCTTTGTCTTCTAAGGATTTAAACACATCCACTATTTTTATCTCTTCAGGTTTTTTAGCAAGCACAAACCCCCCGTGAATTCCTTTAAAAGATTTTACAAACCCGTGCTTTGAGAGGTTTTGTAAAAGTTTAGCCAAAAAAGGTTTAGGAAGGTCTGTAAGCTCTGAAATCTTATTTACATCAATAGGTTTTTCAAATTTAGAAAGTTCAACTAACGCCTGAAGTGCGTAAGCAGTAGATTTTGTAAATAACATAAATCACCTTTTTTTCAAAATTATATAAAAATAATCTTATTTATAATAGTTTTATTTCTACAGCGGAGCTGTTTTTATCTTTTTTCTTACTTCATTAATGGCTTCTTGAATTTTACCTTCAAGCTTCAAATTGATATATTTTATTAAAATTATATTTTTTAAGTTATATAATAAAATTAAATTTATAACTTTTTCAAGGTTAGATTCATTTATATAAACCTTTTTATACTCTTTTATAACAGATTTAGCAGAATTTGAATTATCGGCTACCACATAAACAGTTTTTACATCAGGAGTTACTTTTAATAAAATCTAAATTAACTAAGGATTCCTTTTTTTCAAAAACTCCTGCATATATAATATAAAATATTTTTACTAAACAGGCTTACAGTAAATAAAAAAACCAAAAAAAACCGCACTTAAAGCCTTTTTTGTTAAAATTGTAACAAAAAAATTTGCTTTTTTTTTTTAAAACCGTTATACTTTCAATTCATAAAACAAAATTTACCAATCAGGAGGCTAAGATGGCTTTGGATTCGGCGAAAAAAAGAGAAATTATCGCTAAATTCGGAAATGATGAAAATGATACTGGAAGTCCTGCAGTTCAAATTGCACTTTTGACTGAAAGAATCAATCAAATCAACGAACATTTACAAAAACATAAACACGACCATTCAAGTAGATTAGGATTACTTAAATTAGTTGGACAAAGAAAAAGACTTATGAGATATTTAAAGAAAAAAGACCACGATAAATATCTACAAGTTATTGCAGAGCTTGGATTAAGAGACAGAGTTTAATCTCTTCTCTTTTTTCATTATATAAACAGAGTCAGATGCTATTTATTTAAAGCTTTTCTTTCAATTTTTTCTAATTTATTCTTATAAAGTGAATGTTTATTAATAATTTCATTATGAAAATAATCAAAAAGTATCTTTTTTCTATTCTTATGCATTAAAACCTTCTCTACAAAATCAAAAGCACCTTTTTCATCAAATGAGAAATTATTATTAAAAAGTTTTAAAGCAGCAAATAAATCATCTGTTGTTGAATTTGGATTAGCAGCTATTTTTATCAAATCGTCAATCATAAGTTTTTTCTCATCTGGATTCTTTTTAAATTTTTTAGAAAAAAACAGAATAAAAAAAGAACTAATAACTAAAAACAAAAAAAGATAAAGAATAAAAAAAAGAGGAGTAGAAGGGAGTAAAGAAATTAAAAAATCACTTATCTCCTCTATCACTTAAGTCTCTCAAGCACAGATTTTTCATGAGCCGTAAGTCCTTCCGTATGAGCTAAAATAGCACACTCTTTGCCCATCTCTTCAATAGCTTCTTTACTAAAGGAGATAATAGAACTTTTTTTCATAAAAACTTCAACATTTAAAGGGGAATAAAACTTAGCCGTCCCTCCTGTAGGAAGGGTATGGTTTGGACCTGCTATATAATCTCCTATAGGCTCAGGAGTATATTCTCCAAGGAAAATAGCTCCTGCATGTTTTATTTTTGGAAGTAATTCAAATGGATTTGAAGTCATAACTTCAAGATGCTCTGGGGCAATTTTATTCATAAGTACAACTGCCTCATCAATATCGTTTGTAACAATAATTGCCCCTCTGTTTTCAATAGATTTTCTTGCAATTTCGCTTCTTTCAAGTTCATTTAAAAATTTTTCAACTTCAACCGCCACCATATCCGCAATTTCTTTACTGTCTGTTATTAAAATAGAACTCGCCATCTCATCATGTTCGGCTTGAGAAAGTAAATCAATAGCCAGATATTTTGGCTTAGCACTCTCATCTGCAATTATCCCAATTTCACTAGGACCTGCAATCATATCTATATTAACTTCCCCATACACAAGTTTTTTTGCAGTTGCCACAAATATATTTCCAGGACCTGTAATAACATCTACTTTTGGAATACTCTCAGTTCCATAAGCCATTGCGGCAATAGCACTTGCCCCACCTACTTTAAACGTCTTTGGCATACCACAGATATATAAAGCTGCAAGTAAAAGTTCATTTGGTCTGTTTTCAATAACAGGAGTTGTAACAATAATTTCTTCAACTCCGGCAACAATCGCAGGAATTACATTCATTAAAAGACTGCTTGGATAAAATGCCTTACCCCCCGGTACATAAACTCCGGCTTTATCTACAGGAGTGACTTTTTGTCCAAGAATAGTTCCGTTTTTTTCAAAATCAAGCCAGGATTTTGGAAGCTGCTTTTCGTGATATGCTTTTATTCTATCATAAGCTAAATGAAGGGCTTTTTTTAAATCTTTATCTAAATTTTCATAAGCTTTTTTCATCTCTTCAGGTTTAATTTCCAAATCTTCACTGCTTTTTGGCTGCCATTTATCAAATTTAGCAATATGTCTAAAAAGTGCCCTATCGCCTTCTTTTTTTACTTCATCAATAATTTCTCTAACAATTCCCTCAACTTCGGCAATATCCATTTTTCCTCTGCTTAAAATCTCTTCAAACTCTTTTTTAAATCCGGGATTGTTTATATCAATAATTTTTATTCCCATTTTATCCCTTTTTTTTATACAATTTTACCTAAAAAGGACAATCTTGAAAATAGATTTAATAGCTCTTAGCTTTATTCTTGTATTAATTCCCTCGATTATTACTTACAAATTAAAAATAGGTATTGAAAAAGAGATTTTAAAAAATTCAATCCGTGCCCTTTTACAACTTACAGCCCTTGGCTTTATACTCGGATTTTTATTTAAAATAAAAAACCCTCTTTTTTACATTCCTGTTGTTTTATTTATGCTTTTATATTCATCCTATATTGCACAAAAAAGAACTAAATATTCCTATAAAGCGTCATTTTTTACACTTAGTCTCTCAAGCATTATAATTTTGTCCATTTTAATAGTTTTTCACATTATATCATTAAAACCAAACGAGTTTATCCCAATTGCCGGAATGATTATAGGAAATGCCCTTAACACTTATACTCTTACAATTGAGAGGTTAAAAAGAGAAATAGAGCTTCAAAAAGAATTAATTGAAGCCTTTATAGCAATTGGAGCAAAATACTCAGACGCTCTTAAGATTATGCAACGTGAAGCAATAAAAACTGCTTTAATTCCCGTTAATAATATGCTTCAAACCATCGGAGTTGTAGCAATACCTGGAATTACTACGGGAATGCTTCTAGCAGGAGCCTCTCCTTTAACAGCAGTCAGTTACCAAATAGTAATTATTTATATGCTTGTAAGTATTAATCTGTTTAGTTCGCTTTTTGGAAGTTATTTTTTTATAAGTCAAAAAGTCAAGTGACTTTTGACTTAATCTAAATTGTAAACATTTTTAATATGAAGAGCTTCATCAAATTCATAAACTCTTGGAATACCCGTAGCTATTTCAAATTTTGGAATATCCTCATCGCTTATACCATCAAGCTCTTTTACCATTCCTCTTATTGTATTACCGTGAGCTGTAATTAACACGTCTTTTCCTTCAACAAGCAAAGGAGCCACTCTTTCGTGGAATGCAGCCATTGCCCTTTTTTGATTGTCTTTTAAACTCTCACTGCTTGGAAGAAGTTCTGCTGGAAAATTCTTATATTTAGGGTCAAATCTTGGATGTCTTGGGTCATCTTCGCTTAAAGGCGGAGGAGGAACATCATAACTTCTTCTGTAAAGCAAGAATTTCTCTTCTCCAAGCTCTTTTTTAACCTCATCTTTATTAAGACCCGTTAAAGCCCCATAATGTCTTTCGTTAAACCTCCAGTCTTTTAAATGGTCAATCCACAATAAATCAAGCTCTTCTAAAATAATAATTCCTGTTTTAATAGCTCTTTTTAAAAAACTTGAAAAACACACATCAAATGCAAATCCTGCCTCTTTTAATCTCTCTCCGGCTTTTTTAGCTTCTTCAATTCCCTCAGGCGCCAAATCAACATCTACCCAACCAGTAAATCTGTTTTGTTTATTCCATTCACTTTTTCCGTGTCTAACAAGTACAAGTTTTGCCATTTATACCCCTTTTTTTATTGATTTTGAAATTTTACCAAATTTTTAATTCTCGCACGCTTTTTCCACTCGGCAAGTTTAATTAAAGCCAAATTTACATCATACTCTTTTTTTATCATAGGAAAAATAACCTCCCCATCAACCGCTATAAAAAAGTTTTCATTAAAATCTTTATAGTTTTTTCTCTGAAGAATCAGATACGTCAGTTCATTATCAAGTATTCTTGGGAGAGTTTTTTCAACACAAACTCCAATTTGTTCTCTTAAAAAAGTATTAAGAGACTTTAAATAATTCAAAACCACATCATTCCAGCTAAGCTCTTCTCCTGATGAATTAAAAATTTTAAGTCTGTTTATTCTAAAGTCATCCCCTTTAACCCACACTCCTAAATCATAATTTTTAAGCCTGTTTTTAAACTTCTCAAAATCCTCCTCAACATCTGCCATATAAAAAGGATAATTTGATAAAATTTTGATATCAATATCATCACGCAGATACTTTTTATAATCCATTGTCTGCCTTTTTTTAGAAATTATACCAAAGGAAAATAATGAAAATTTTAATTACAAATGACGATTCGTTTGAGGCAAAAGGACTTCATACGTTAATAGAGGCTGTTAAAGATTTAGGAGAAGTTATTGTAGCGGCTCCAGCTTTTCCAAAAAGTGCCTGTTCTCATTCACTAACCCTTACAAAACCCCTTAAATTTATAAAAATTGATAAAAATTTTTATAAACTTGATGACGGAACTCCTACAGATTGCGTATTTTTATCTTTTAACGAATTTTTTAAAGGAGAAAAACCAGATATTGTCCTTAGCGGAATAAACCACGGGGCAAACTTAGGAGAAGACGTAACCTACTCAGGAACCGCCGGAGGTGCTATGGAGGGAGCTCTTCACGGAATTCCTTCAATAGCCTTTTCACAGGTTTTAAAAAGCTTTGACAATCCTCCAAGCGAACTTAACTGGGAAAATGCGAAAAAAGTGGCAAGAGATATTACAAAAAAAGTACTTGAAAAAAAAATAAAAATTCCACACAGACATATCTTAAATATAAACATTCCAAATACAAAAGAGATTAAAGGTTATAAAGCTACAAAACTTGGTTATAGACTATACGGCACAGACGCCCACAAACACAAAAACCCAAGGGGTGAAGAATATTACTGGATTGGACTTCATCCTTTAAGATTCAAAGAAGAAGAAGGCACAGATTTTAACGCCATAAAAAACGGCTATGTTTCAGTTACTCCTATAAAACTTGATATGACAGGGTATGAGAGCTTAGAAAAATTAAAAGATGAGCTTAATGACTGAGCTTTTAAATTCTTTAGGGATTGAAGTTGAAGAAAATATAAAAACTTTTAACAATATATTTTTGGTTAAGTTAAAAGCAAAAAACCTCCCTTTTAGCTCTTTTGGAAAAGGATTTAGCTTAAAAGAAGCAAAAACAAGTGCTTATGGGGAGATGTGTGAAAGGATACTTACAAAAAACTATTTTGAAGAGTATTATGTAAATTCCCTTTACAAAGATGCAATAATTACAGATGAATTTTTAAACGAAAAACTAAAAGAGTTTTATGAAATAGACAAACTCACAAAAGAAGAACTAATAGATTTTAATTCAGATATTTTTGAAATTCTTTCAATTCCGTTTAGCAACTTTGAAGGAAAACTTACCTATTTTCCGATAAACCTTGTTCAAAACCTATACGCAAGCAACGGAATGGCTTTTCACTCTTCTTTAGACAAGGCCTATTACAACGCAAAAACAGAAATTATTGAAAGGTTTGTAAAGTTTCAGGTAATAAAATACGCCCTTCCCCTTCCTAAAGTATCACACCCTTTTAACAGTTCTAACATTCAGATATATGACGCTTCGCTTGAAGGAAAATATCCTGTAATGGCTGCAAGTTACATAAAAGATAATAGAGTTATTTTATCATTTGGATGTGATTTAGATAAAGAAAAAGCAATAAAAAAAGCATATCTTGAACTTATGCAGACGGAATTTAAAGAAATGGGAGAATTTATTGAAGATATTGAAGAAGTAAGAAGCACCCACAATATCCAAAAACATTTTGTAAATTTAAGCGGGGACGTGCATAAAAACTTTTTAAAAAAGCCTTATTTCAAAGAATCAAAATGGAATTTTAAAGATTTAAATGTGTTTGATAAAAAAGAGTATTTTAAAATCTACAGAAAAAAAGTCTTTTATGCAATTCATCTAATTATTCCATCAATAAGCGAAGTTTATCCTGTTGATGATTTGATTTACAACAATATCAATTTCCCAAAGTTTGACAGGGATATGATTTTAAATTTTGAAAAATATAAAAAAGAAGATGTATTTGATTTACTTGATGCCATATTTACAAGCGACATTGGAAAATATATAGGAATTTTGTTTGATAAAAGCTACACTCCCGATGAATACAAAGAGTTTGTTTTAAAAAATCAAAAACCACGTTTTTCACAAAAATACATTAATTTACTAAAACTCTCAAAGGCATTAAATGAGATATGACAGATGTAAAAAACTTTTTTCAAAATTTGATAAACTCAAAAACTTAAAAGTACTTATTTGTGGAGTAGGAGGCGTTGGAGGATATGCTCTTGACTGCCTATACCGCTCAGGAGTAAAAAACATAACCATTATAGATTTTGATACATTTGATAAAACAAACCAAAACAGACAAATCGGAAGCGAATTTACAGGGGAAAAAAAAGTTAAAGTATTAAAAAAATTTTATCCCGGTATTAAAGCCATAGATATGAAACTAACCCCTGAAAACATCAAAATACTTGATTTAGAGCAGTATGACATTGTAATTGATGCAATAGATGATTTAAATGCAAAAATAGCATTAATCAAAAAAGCTCATCCTAAAATAATCTCTTCAATGGGAGCGGCAAAAAGAATTGACCCTACAAAAATAAAAATAGATTCCATCTGGAAAACCCAAAACGACCCTTTTGCAAAAAAAATTAGAGACAGATTAAAAAAAGAAAATTTCAAAGGCGATTTTAAAGTGGTGTTTTCACTTGAAAAACCTGTTGTTTGCGATATGGGAAGTTTTGTAGGGGTAACAGGGGCATTTGGGTTTGCCCTCTGTTCTGAAGTGCTTAAAGATTTTGTTTAACAGACAACCCTGTTTCTTCCCTCTTTTTTTGCCCTGTAAAGATTATCATCCGCTTTTTTTATAAGGGATTGCATATCATCTTCTATTCCTAATTCTGCTATTCCAGCGCTTATTGTAATATGAATACTGTTTTTTCCACAAAAAGAGTAGTTTTCAATCTTTTTTCTAATCTCCTCTAAACGCCTACAGGCAAACTCTTTTGACATAAAAGGAAATACTATTACAATCTCTTCTCCCCCGTATCTTGCAACAATATCGCTGCTTCTGAAATTTTCTTTTAAAATATTTGAAATTTCTCTTAAAATACAATCCCCTATCAGATGCCCGTATGTATCGTTTATTTTTTTAAAAAAGTCAATATCAATAATAGCAATACTAAGAGGAAGACTGTTTTTCTTTGCTTCTTGAATTTTAAGCTGTAAATAAGAATTTAAATACTCTCTATTGTAAAGACCTGTAAGAGGGTCTGTTATACTTTTTTCATAAAGAAGCTTATTTTGGTTTTCAAGTTCTCTTAACATAAGCTCTTTTTGAAGTGATATGGCAATTGGAACAGAGATTTTATCAAACAAAATTCTTATAAGGTTTTTTTGTTTCTCATCAAGTTTATCACTCCATACATAAATAGCACCTATTTTTTTATCATTTTGCACTAAATCCTGCATATACGAATAACCCTCTTCTATTTTATCAGAACTTTCTTTCATTAAATTATCCTGAAAAGAAAAACAGTACTTTACATTAGAAATTGGAGAAAAACCGCAAAACTCTATTTTTTTTACAGTTGGAAGAATCTTTTTTATATTGTAGAAAAGATTCTTTAAAATTATCTCAAAAGAACTTAATGAAATAGTATCCTGAAAAAACTTTTTTAAAACTTCATCTACAGCATTTAAGACCATTAAATCACTTTCATAATCATCTAAAAGATAAACACCACAATCTAAATCTTTCATTTTCTCAATCAAAGGCTTTATTAACTCTTTTCTTATAATACTTCCGTGCTGAGGAGCTATCATCTGTGGATTTTTTGCCTCTATTTTTTTTAAAGCATAATTTAAAATCTCTTTACTTGGAATATAATGTTTATGAAAAAGCTTTAATGCCTCAAAATATTCATCCACATTCTTAGCAAACAGATTAAACTCCTCTGTAAGACCTCCAAATAAATCGCTTGAAAACAAAATTTTACTTTTTTTATCATACGTACAAAAAGCTCCTGCAAAATGCGCATAAGGAGTAAAAACAAACTCTAACTCCCTATCACCCGCCTTTAACCTCCATTTGTTTTTATCTACTAAATAAAACGGAGTTTTCCATTGATAATGTTTTAGAAGCATTTCAGTACGCCAATGAGTTACTATATATCTTTCACCTTCAGGAAAAAGTTTCTCAAGGGTAGAATAACAACCTACAATATCAGGGTCTTGATGATGCATTATTATATATTTAATATCCCTTAATTTGATTAAAGAAGTGATTTTTTCAAGTACAACAGGAAAAGTTATCATACTTCCCGGGTCTATTAAAATAGTTTCGTCTTTATTTCTAATTAAATAGACATGACACTGAAAAGGGTCATCTGGAATAACATAGCCCACCCAGAAAATATCGGGGGCTATTTCTATAGGTTCTGAATAATCCATTTTTAACAATTATCGTATTTAAAATCTGTATCTCTAACATCAAGGAACCATTTCATACCAACATCACTCCATTTTCTTGTATCAGGAAAATATTTTTGAATATTTTCATAAACCATTGCAAAATCTTTTGATTTATTTGCGTTTTCTTCAAGTATTCTTTTAATCGCTTTTTTAGCAGCTTCATTTACATCTTCAGGAAACTCGCAAAGTTTTACCCCGTATTCTCCTTGCATAATTTTTTTAAGCGCTATGCCGTTTTTATATTGAAACTGTGCAAGCATTCTTGCATTCATATCATTAGCTGCAACTTCAATAGCAGCTTTAAACTCTTTAGGAAGACGTTCAAATTTTCTTTTATTAAAGGTAAGTTCAAGGTTTGTTCCAGGTTCGTGCCATCCTGAATAGTAATATTTTGCAACTTTATAAAAGCCCATTTTAATATCAAGAGCAGGTCCTACCCATTCAGTTGCGTCAATTACACCTCTTTCTAATGCTGTATAAAGCTCACCTCCCGGAATATTTACAGGTTTTACTCCAAGGGCTGCCATTACTTCCCCGCCAAGCCCCGGAATTCTCATTTTAAGGCCTCTAAGGTCACCTAAAGACTTAATAGGCTTTCTAAACCATCCGCCCATTTGATTTCCTGTATTTCCACCTTTAAAAGGAATTAGGTTATACTTTGCATAAAGCTCTCTCCAAAGCTCCATTCCCCCTGCAAAATCAAGCCATCCTTGCATCTCATCCGCCACCATTCCAAAAGGATATGCGGTAAATAAACTAAATGCCGGATTTTTTCCTTTCCAATAATAAGGACCTGAATGAAATCCATCAATTAGTCCTTTAGAACACGCATCAAAAACCCCAAGAGCCGGAACAAGCTCGTTTGCTCCATAAATTTTGATTTTTAAAGCCCCGTCTGTTAGCTCTTTTACCCTGTTAGCAAAATAGTAAATCCCCTCACCCATAATAGGAAGAGTTTTTGGCCAAGAAAGACAAATTTTTAAAGTTTTTCTTGTTTTTGCATAAAGATTTGTAGTAAAAACGGCACTTGCAACAGCACCAACCCCTGCAGTTTTTAAAAATTTTCTTCTATCCATTCTTTCTCCTTATGTTATAATGTTTTTATTAAATTAATGATACCAAATAAGGACCACTAATGGAAGAGGTGGAAAAATTAAAAAAAGAATTAAATTACCTAAGACAATACAAAGAAGCACTTGACAAAATTGCAATTATTTCAAAAACAGATACAACCGGAATAATTAAAGATGTTAATAAAGCCTTTGAAAAAATCTCAGGATTTAAAAAAGAAGAACTGCTCAATAAACCTCACAATATAATCCGCCATCCAGATATGCCAAAAGCTGTTTTTAAAAAAATGTGGGACACAATTAAAAAAGGGAAAATTTTTAAAGGGGTTATAAAAAACAGGGCAAAAAACGGAAGTGAATACTATGTGATTGCAAATGTAATTCCTATAAAAAATGAAAAAGGAGAAATTGAAGAATATCTTGCAATCCGTCAGGATATTACAAAACAGATGAAACTTCAGCAGCAAAAAGAGAATTTTACAAACAATTTAATTGAATATTTCCTAAAAAAAATAAATACTCCAACAGACAAAATAAAAAAATATACTTTTCTAATAGAACAAGAACTCTCAAAGGAAAAACCTTCTTTAAAAGAAATTAAAAAATTAAATTCATTAATTAAAGAAAACAATTTTTTGTTACTTTTAACAAAAAAAATCCTCAGCTATCTTTTAAAGATAAATAAAAAAACCTTTAAAATTTCAAAAGAAGACATAAATTTAATATCTGTAATTCAATATGCTTATAATCCTTTAAGTAAAATATTTAAAAATAAAATCAAATTTATTTTAAAATCAAAAAAAATATTAGAAGAAAGAGTAAAAAGTGATAAAAAACTTTTAGCATTAATGTTTCAAATTCTTTTTTTTGACCTTTTAAAATATTCATCTACAGATATAGAATTTTTTATATCCTGTGAAAAAGAGATAGAAATAAAAATAAAATTCACCTCAGAATATGAATTTAATTTAACAAGCGGATTTAAAACTTCAGAAAACATAGAATTAAATGCAGATATGTTTTTTGTAAGCAAAATTGCAAGAATTTTAGCTATAGAAATAAAAACAGAAAAAGGAGAAATAACTATTATTTTTAATAAAAAATAGCAATTACCGCATAACTTAAAAACAACATTAAATGGCTAAGTCCTTCGAGATAATTTGTCTCCCCATCTTCTGTCGTTTTCCATACAAGTAAAATTGTAAGTAAAAGCGCTCCAACCTGAAGCGGTGTAAAATCAAGAGTAAGTTTTATTCCTACAATCATAGATAAAAATATCAAAGCCGGAACAGTTAAAAGAATACTAACAGTACTTGCTCCCATTGCAATATTTATAACACGTTGCATTTCGTCATTTTTTGCGGCCCTAATTGCCGTAAAAAGCTCAGGCGCTACAGTTACAAATGCAATTAAAATCCCTACAAACCCGGCTGTTAAACCAAAACTCTTAAACACCACTACTCCATCATTTGCAAAAATTTCAGATAAAATTCCAATCAATATAAGTAAAAATGCCAAAAAGAAAATATTAAAAATATTAGATTTCCTGTCAAAAAAATAATCCTCGTTTTCATTTTCTTTTACATATCTTTTAACTCTGCTTCTTTTTTTAAATTTAAAAAAATGAACATGAGTGTCTGTTTGAAATTTGAAAATAAAAAAATAAAAAATCATTAAAAGCAGCGCTATAATAACACTTGCTTTAAATAAAGAATCTTTATCAGAATGAAGAGAAATTGTTGTAGGCACTAAAAGCATAGCAGCCGCTACAAACAAAACTGTAGTATAACTTGCACTTGTATCTTCATTATGAACCTGTTCTTTAAAACTAAGACCCCCTACAAAAACAGCAAGTCCAAGAAGTGCATTTAAATCAACAATTACAGTAGCAACAATACCGTTTTTAACTGTTTCAAGCACTTCAGGATGGTGTTTTGCCTCAAGAAT
>JAMOSM010000022.1 GCA_027063075.1 Nautiliaceae bacterium
TCATGAGTATAGACAAGACCTCTGTCTATTAGCTCTTTTGCTTTTCTATTTGATATGCCTTCTTGTTTAGCAAGCAAGACATATGCTTTTTCTTTTTTCATTTAAATTCCTTTTTTATAAAATTATATCATAAATTTTTCTTATATTAAGAAAAGTTTAAGTTTTAGAGAGTTATAATTATTTTGATGAATGAAAATTCACTCACTAAAGAAAGGAAGATGAAAGCCAGACTGCTTGCAAGAAAAATAAAATCCAAAAATAGATGAAGTTATCAAAAGCAAAGAAATTACAAAAAAAGTTGCTAAAGGAATTCAGCATTTTTTTAAAATGTGTGTTTAATGGAGAAATTCCACCAGGTTGTAATTAAATTTTTATTAATTTAAGGAAAATTTAAGAATAAACGGGCTATAATTTGAAGTTATTAAAAAAAGTTAAAGGAGATTATATGAAACTAGCAAAACTATTAGTAGGAGCAGCTGTAGTTGCAGGTCTTAGTGTAAGCGTTGCAATGGCTGATTACAATGTAGGTTTTAAATACTACAATAAATATGTAAAAAGAAAATCTCATCTTAAATCAACTCAGCTTATCAAAGAACTTGGAGTTCAGACTATTGATGAGTTAAAGGCACTTTTTAAAGATAACGGAAAACCTCTTGTTGAAAAATTAAAACAAATCAATCCAAAAGCGGCAAAAGGTGTTGAAAAAATCATTAAAAAAGGGAAATTAAAAGACCTTGAAGATTTCTTAGTAGGAATTATGGAAGGTAAAATTCCAGCAGGTTGTTCTTAATCTTCCCTTCTTTTTCTTTCATTCATCAAAAAAAAACTTAAGGAGTAAAAATGAAAAAGTTAGCTATTTCTGCATTAGCAGTAGGTGCTTTATTCGCACAATCAACTTCAGCTGATTTAGAAGCAAAAATCAAACAACTCGAAAAACAGGTACAGCAATTAAAACAAATAGCAATTTCAAATCAAAAAAAAGTAAATCCTATTGCAGCGAATAACCATTTATATTGGAGTTATGATTTAAGAACCACTTTTGATGTAATCTCACAACATAAATCGGCTGGATATACTTATACAAAACTAACACCTAATAGGGATGGAAGTGTAACATTCAGTAACCTTGGTAAAGTAGGTTCTCATACTTATAAAAACAGAATTTTCACAAACAGAGTTATTTTAACAGGTGTTGCAAAACCAAGTGAAAATTTAAAAGCAACTTTAAGAATTGAAGCTAATAATATTTTTGGAATGAATAGCGAAGAACAATATTCACCTTTTAACAATATCTCTTGGGTAGCAAATGAAACTCCGGATGATGTTAATGTAAGAGTTAAAGAAGCGTTTTTCAATTATCATTTTGGACCAGATAACGGATTAATGTTTAGTGCAGGAAGACGCCCTGCTACAAATGGTTTTCCTGCAAATTTAAGAGAAAACGATGCTCCAAGTTCACCATTAGCTCACCTAATCAATATGGAATTTGACGGATTTAGTTTTGAAATTTCAAATACAATTTTCTCAAAACTATCTGATAAATTCAGTGATTGGGGAACTTGGATAAAATTCTGTGCTGGTAGAGGATATTCAAGTTCAAAAGGTAAATGGCCTTATGACGGAAGTCCTTCTCATAGTAAAGATGCTTTTGATGATACAGATTTTGCAGGATTTATCTTAGTTCCTTATGACGATGGTCAATATTCATTATGGACTGAAACTGTGTGGGCTTGGAATATGAAAGGATATAATTTTGTAACTAAACAAGATTTTCAAAATGCTCAAAAGGGTCAAGATTTTAACGCAAGTATGCAAGATTTAGGAAACTATTTTGGATTTAACGCTGTATTTAAAGCAAATGGAATCGGAGAAGAAATTAGTGACTACTTAGACGAAACAGTAGCCTTTATATCTTGGGCGATGAGTAAAACAAGACCTTTTAAAAATAAACAAATGTTAGGAAATCAAGATAATAAAACAGGAACATCTATCTGGATTGGTGCTGATATGCCAGCTGGCGATAGTGACAGATGGGGCTTTAACTTTGTAAAAGGAAGCAAATACTGGAGAAGTATGACTTATGGAGAAGATACATTAGTTGGAAGCATAGCGGCCGTTAGAGGTAAAGCATATGATTTATATTATCATCACCAAATTACATCTCACTTAACTGCCGGAATTAGAGCAACATTTATAAAATATGATTATGCAGGAAGTGATGCATTCTTTGGATTAGCAGGAGATCCAGATCAACAAGTTTATGTAGAAAGTGCAAAAGATATAAGAGCTTATATTAGATACAACTTCTAATAATAACTTTTTCTTATAAGCCCTTTTTGGGCTTGATTTTTAACCTTAATTTAATATAATTTATTGTAATTTCAAAAAAGGAGAGTAGATGTCTGAAATAATAGACTTAAAAAGAAGAAGTTTTCTAAAAGGTTCTGCCGGTATTGCAGCCGGTGCAGGATTAGCGTCTACTTCCGCTTTCGCTCTTAGTCCATATGAGGATGCGGAAAACGCTAAAGAAAAGAAAATGAAAGAAATCCAAAACGCAAAATACACACCTACATTTTGTGGTATGTGTGTTAATATGTGCGGATTTATAGCAAGAAATGTTGATGGTAAAATCACAAAACTTGACCCAAACCCTCTATTTACAAAAAGCAGAAACTTTGCGTGTGCAAGAGGAAATGCCGGAATTGCGGCAGCTTACGACCCTGACAGATTAAAAGGACCTATGATTAGAGTAGGCAAAAGAGGAGAAGGTAAATTTAAAGAAGTAACTTGGGAAGAAGCATATGAATACATAAGAGAAAAGATGGTAAAAATTCTTGATGAAGAAAAAGACAACAGAAGTACAATAGCTTTTGGTGCGGGAGCCGGGGCAGAAGAGCCTCTTTTTGCCACATTTAAAGACGGAATTGGAAGTAATAACTTCGTAGACCACTTCACAACCTGTTTTGCACCAGCATTTATTGCAAACAAATTAACTTATGGCAGCTGGGGAAGTGCTGATTTTGAAAAGAGTAAATATGTTTTAATGCTTGGAGCAAACAGAGCTGAGGCAATTGTTACTCCAGATACGTTAGACCTATTTAGAAAAACACACAAAAG
>JAMOSM010000023.1 GCA_027063075.1 Nautiliaceae bacterium
AACTAACCTGCCCTCTATTATCTCTCCATCTTTCTTTTTTATTTGAAAAATTTTTCCAATATCATCATTAGAAAAATAAACTGACATATTTATCTCCTATTTTAATCTTATTTTAATAAAAAATTCATTTTTTAAACCTTTAATAAATCACTCCAAAATCTCACACAAAACCCACCCAAAAGGCAAAAGCTCTTTTTCAAAATATGGAAGATGTCCATCCTTTTCAAGGGCGTAAGTTTTGGTGGTTGTGTATTTTTTATTATCGCAGTGAGAGTTTTTAATATTCCTAAAATTATCAAAACTTTTTTTCCTTGCTCCGCCAAATCTTCCTATATTTAGTAAAAATATTTTATTACTAAGGCTTAATTTATTTATCATTCCGCCTTTGTAAAAATAAACTCTCTCTAAAATACAATCTTCAAGTTCTTTATAATCATTCTCACACTCTGGATACTCTTCTCCTTTTTCACTGTAACAAAGCGGAGCATAATTAATATCCTCTTTTAGTTTTGAGAGATAAAACCCATTACAAATTCTCCCTAAATTTCTAAAATACCCCTTTTTATCAATTATTTCCATCTCAAACTCACTTTCGGGCACAATACCCTCTACAAAGTTTGCAATTCTTTCTACTTTATTTTTTCTGTAAGTTTGATAATCTTTACAAATTTTTATGTTTATACTTTTATAAATTTGAGTTTTAAAATCACTTTCTACATCCCTTACAACTAAATTTGAGAAAAACTCAACCAAATCATCATCTAATGTCTTCTCTTCACCCCTATCATCTTTTAATCTATTTTTTGAATAACTTTTATTTTTAGAACTCTTAATTAAACTCTCACATCTCTCTTTCATATCCTTAATTTCATACATACAATCAACGGGATTTTGATTATT
Organism: Nautiliaceae bacterium; assembly: GCA_027063075.1. GTDB lineage: Bacteria > Campylobacterota > Campylobacteria > Campylobacterales > Nautiliaceae > Caminibacter. The sequence continues at coordinate 901 of JAMOSM010000023.1, forward strand.
AGCATTTAAAAGACAATTTATAATAGCTGTTTTTATTGCACCCTTTATACTACTGCCTGGAATAAAAGTTCTTTTAGAAGAAATAAAAGGGATAATTTCATTTTTTGTAAGTTTTAAAAAATTTTTTACTTTTTTAGTATAGAGCCTATTTTTGATAATCTCTTTTTTGGCATTTTCACTCAAAACCCTTTTACCACCTCTATTCAAATAAATCCAATTTATCCCAAAGCCTCTATTTAAAAAGTAATCAACCACCCTAAATTCATCCAAAAAATAGACATCTCCGTCTTTTTCAAAAAAATTAAAATCTCTCTCTAACGGCTCATCTGCCGAGATATGCAAAGGCGATAAAACTTTTACTCTAACTTTCATCTTTTTTCCTTATATTAAGAGGAATCATAATTGAATATGCATTAAGTATAGATTCTTTTACCAAACTATTATCAATTATCTCTCCTTCAACCAGACCACATTCATCAAATACAATACTTCCCCTCTCCATTAAAACAACCGGCTTTTTGAAAGGTTTTTTATTGTAGTGATATTTACCAAAACGGCTAAAAGTATTATAAAAACTTCTCTTTTTAGTTACAAAAGGAGAAAGAGCCACATAAGAAGCTCCTTTATTTAATTTTACTTCTTTTTTCTTAACTATCTCAAATCTACCTTTTCCAATAGATGATTTTCTCCCAAATCCAATCTCTCCAATTTCATTAATAAAATTAACCACTCTATCAATATCAATATCACTGGCTATATAAATCTCAACAGGATACAAAAACTCAATTTCTCTTATTGAAAAAGGAGTAAAACCCTCATCGGTTGTAAAGGTAAATTTATTTAAGTGATTTTTAACGCTGTTAAAAGTATTAATAAATTCTATCTTATCCTCTTCATCTAAATTCAAATCTCCCTTTTTAAGTTTATCTTCTTTTATCCAGGAAATTGATTTTATAACTTTTCTTTTAAGTTCAAGTTCTTCTTCTTTTACAAAATAATTAATCGGAAGTGCAGGTTTTGGCAAATGATTTTTAGGTAAAAAATCGCTAAACACAATTTTAGGCTTATTATCTTTAATTAACTCAAACCCCTTTTTTAGCTTCTCATTCCAATAAAACAAAAACCCAAAAAGCATATCCCCTTTTGGATATGTTAAAAAAGTTGATTTAATATCTACTTCGCACCTATAAAGTTTCATTGAGTAATTCCTAATTTTTTATTAACCTCATCTTTCAAACTTTCAACACTCTCATCAATTTTTTCTATAAATTCAACCTTACCATACCCCCTTGTCCCGTTTCCTCCTAAATAATCATCCTCAAGCAATTTCATACCAAGCAAAATAGTTTTCTCAAAAAGCTTAGTATCATCACTCTCATCAAGCTCTCTTATAATAACTTCAAATTTAAACTCAATTCCCGGTACAACCCTTTCAATTTGTCTAAGCCCCCCTGTTTTTGTTTTACCACTAAATCTATCAATTACATTCTCAAACTTCTCTTCTGTTAGCTCAATATCCCCACTTAAATACTTCTCTCTAATTTTATCAGTAATAAAAGCATCCCTAAACACTACCCTTGGAATTGTAATTTCATCACTCTCACTCTCTCCCCCGCCTTCTCCAAAAAGTTTAATAATAAGTTTTGCCTTTTTTATCCCATCTTTACTTAAATATTTAAAATGGACTGATGAAACAGAATTTCTACACACTTTTTCAATTTTTTCAAACTCTTCATATTCTGATGTTTTTTTAATTCTCTCAATTTTTTGCTTTTCTTCATCGCTTTTATTTTTTTTCTCTATTAACTTTTTTAACTCTTTAATACTTTGAATTCCTTCTGATTGTAAAATAGGTAAAAGTTTGCTTTCTTTCTCTCTATATTGATTTAATAATTCTTTATGCAACCCAAACTCATGCTCTAACAGACTTCTAATTTTCCCCTTTAAAGAACTTCCCGGAATATAAGGCTCTGTTAAAATTTCACCATTTACTAAATCAACTCTTTTCTTATTTCTGTTCCACTTAATGCTTCTTTTTATAACAGGAGAATCAACCCCGCCAATTTTCATCGTATCATCAGCACCACCAATATGAAGACCTGTTATTATTGCTAATACTTTACTAATTTTCATTCTTAACCCCTTTTTTTATTTTTTGGCATAAATCCAATTACTGCTTCTAAAAA
>JAMOSM010000024.1 GCA_027063075.1 Nautiliaceae bacterium
CTTTTTTATTAATTACCATTGATATGCTAAAAGCGCCATCTTTTCCTAAATCCTGGTGGCAGTTTATAAATTTTGCGGCTTCACTGAAATCTCCTTTTTCTATTAGTAAAAGTTTTTCTTTTTCCCTGTCAAAAAAAAATATTCCGTTTTCAATCCCGTCGATTCTGTTTATAAAAACAACAAAGTTTATTTTGTTTAATGTTGTTTTGGTATCAAAAGGCGGTAGGTTTTTTGGAAGGGTTTTATCTAAAATATCCAAAAATTCCTCTTTTTTTATAAATCTCTCCTTAAATCCAAGAGCACTTCTTCTGTTTTTTATAATTTCAAAAGCGTTAAAAGGTGATGGAAAAAATTTAACAGAGCTGTTTTTTAGTTTTGTTTTAAAGAGTTTTTCTCTTTTTAGGGCTTTTGCACTTTCGTAAATGATATCCCATCTTACTTTTTCTTTGGCTAAAGGGGAATGCTCAAGTAAAAATTCAAGATTTTCAAACTCTTTGAAGTTTATTTTGGGTTTTTTGTCTGTATAAATATAAAAGGCTGCTTCAAAAATTTCATCTTCGTTTTTATAAAAGTTTGACTTATCAAGACCTATTAGTTTTTCAAGTTCGGAGTCTTTATACTCACTGATATATTCCATTTTCCAGCCAAGCAAATTTGATGAAAATCTTGCAGCGGCTATTGCGTGGCCTGAATCGAGCAGACAGTATCTAAGAGCCCTTTCTCCGTATTTCCATGTTTCTCTTAAAGGGATTGAAGTTAAAATAAAAACTATTCCATTTTCAACTAACATATTATCGCTTTTTGCTATCTCTTCTAAAGAGAATTCTTTTACGTTAAAATGATATACCCCATTTTGCCATATTATGTAAGCTTCTTCGGGATGAAGATTTCCGCTTGAGGGATTAATTCTTACAGCCCATCTTAAATTAAGATACTCTTTTATTGCACTGAGTGCTAAAGAGTATTCAAAAAACTGAGAAATAGAATTAAAATCCATTTTTTTAGGTTCGTTTTTTAAATAGAGCTTTTCATAGGGAAGTTTTTTTGGATTTGATATTTTAAGAAGGATTTTTTTTGCTTTATAGTAGCTTTTATAAGGATTTGGCTGGTTTTTCCAATCAAGATATCTGGGCGACTTTGCAAAACGGGTTGGGTGGTGTTTTGTCTGTTCGTGATAAAAAAGAGCTTTCATTTTTTACCTTTTTTATACATTATATCAAAAATTAGATAAAATTTATCCTTTTTGGAGTAAAGGAAGAAAAATGAAATTTTTAAAAAAGAAGAAGGGTTTGAGATTTGTAATTATAATAGATGTATAAAAAAATCAGAAGTTTTGCTGAGGTAGTGAAGGAAATTCAATAATAAACTCAACTCCTCCCTGGCTTTTTACTTTTATTTTTGCTCCGTGAAGAGTTAAAATATTTTTTACAATGCTAAGTCCAAGTCCAAAACCTTTAATGTTTTTGTTGTGGGATTCATCGGCTCTATAGAATTCATCAAAAATAAAAGGGAGTTTTTCTTTTGGAATTCCTATTCCATTGTCTTTAATTTTAAGAATAATTTTGTTTTTTTGTTTATTAAGAATTATGTTAATATAGCTTGCCCCGTATTTTATTGAATTTTCTATAATATTGCTGATGGCAATTTTTAAAAGGGTTTTATCTCCTAAAATTTCATATTCATCTTCTCCAAAATCGAGTCTGAATTCTATTTTGTTTTCGTATTTTTCTACTATTTCAAACAAAAGTTCTTCTAAATCTATAGGAGTTTTTTTTATATTTTTATACTCTTTTGTCAAAAATAGAAGTTTTTCTGTTATGTCATTTATGTAATTTATCTCATCAAGAAGGGATTTTAAAAGTTTTTCGTCGCATTTTTTATTCATTAAGGCTACTTCAATTTCGCTTTTCATAATGGCAAGGGGGGTTTTTAATTCGTGTGAAACGTTTGAGTTAAACATTTTTAGCTTTTTAAAACTCATTTCGATCTGGTTTGCAATAGTGTCTATAAATTTATATCCTACTAATAAAACTATAAGGTAAATTATAAAAGAGATAATTATTGAGATGAATTTTATGATTTCAATTTTATCGTCGTTTGTGGAATAAAGGGTGGATATTTTTATAACATATCCATCTTTTATTTTTGTATAGGTTAAAACTTTTTCTTTTTTTATCGGGGTAAACATAATTTCTGTTGAAAAGCCCTCTTTTTCTTTTTGAAAATCTGGAGTTTTTTCGATAGTGATAAAAAGAGGAAAAATTTTGTAATGGTGCTGAATTTGATAAAGTTTTTTAGTATTCCAGTGTTTAGGGTCTATTTCACTTGCGGCAATTACAAGTTTGTCTTTTAGGTGAGTATTAAAAGACTTTATAAGTCCAAACATTAAAGTGCCTTCAAAAAAGGCAATAATTAAAAAGACAACTAAGGCATATTTATAAAAAAGCTCGTTTCTTAAATTATTCATCGCTTATTTTATAGCCCATTCCTCTTATGGTTTTAATCAGTTTTTTATCAAAACCTTTGTCTATTTTTTTTCTTATATAAGATATGTGTGCCGTAATTACGTTTGAGTGCCTCTCTTCATTCATCTCCCATAAATTTTCTTCAATCATCTCAGGAGTTACTATTTTATTTTTATTAATCATCAAAAGCTTTAAAAGCTCAAACTGCTTTGCCATAAGTTCAATTGGTTTTCCTGCTCTTTTTACTTCCTTAGTATCAAGGTTCATTTCTAAATCACCAACTCTAATTATATTTTCAGGTAATTTTTTGCTTCTTCTAAAAAGTGCTTTTAATCTTGCGATAAGTTCATTAAAATCAAAAGGTTTTGTTAAATAATCGTCTGCAATGCTAAGTCCTTCCACTTTGTCTTCAATATCGCTTTTTGCAGTTAAAATCAAAGCAGGTGTATGGATATTCTCTTCTCTTAGTTTTTTAATAAGCTCTGTACCGCTAAGCTTTGGCAGCATCCAGTCAATTATTAAGACATCATATTTGTTGTTTTTTGCAAGATAAAGCCCTTCTTCCCCGTCTTTTGCAACATCAACCCTAAAGTTTTGTTTTTTGAGTCCTTCTTCAATGTTTTTAGCGAGTTTTTTATCATCTTCTACAAGTAACACTTTCATTTAAACTCCTTTAAGTTATATATTTTTTATTATATAACATAAATACCTAATTTAATGTTAAAATTTCAATAAAAAGGCAAAAAATGATTTTAGCCATTGAGAGTAGCTGTGATGATAGCAGTATTGCTGTAATAGATATTTCTTCAAAAGAGCTTTTGTTTCATAAAAAAATATCCCAAGAGCTTGAGCATTCAAAATACGGGGGTGTTGTGCCTGAGCTTGCAAGCAGACTTCATGCAGAGGCTTTGCCTAAAATTTTGAAAGAGACTAAAAAATTTTTTCCACACCTTAAAGCTGTAGCCGTAACAAACGCCCCCGGTCTTAGTGTTACTCTGCAAGAGGGGGTTATTATGGCTAAGGCTTTGAGTATTGCTCTTAATCTGCCATTAATTGCTGTAAATCATTTAGTAGGGCATATTTATTCTCTTTTTATAGGAAAAGAGGAAATTAAATCTATGATGGTTTTACTTGTCAGCGGAGGGCATACAAAGCTTTTAAATTTTAACGGAATTGATGATGTTTGTGAGATTGCAACCACTCTTGATGACAGTTTTGGAGAGAGTTTTGATAAAGTGGCAAAAATGCTTGGGCTCGGGTATCCCGGAGGCCCTTTGATTGAAAATCTTGCAAAAAAAGGAAAATGCACTGTTACGCTGCCTTTGCCTCTTAAGAATTCTCCTGATATAAAATTTAGTTATTCGGGTATAAAAAATGCTGTGCGTTTGGCAATTGAATCACAAAAATATACTTCTGAAGATATTGCAGCTTCTTTTCAAAAAAAAGCAATTGAACATCTTGTTTTTATGAGCAAAAGGGCTATTAGAAAATTTAGACCAAAAAATTTTGCTATAGTAGGGGGTGCAAGTGCAAATTTAGTTTTAAGAAGCGAGTTTGAAAAACTCTCACGTGAATTTGGATTTAATTTGTTATATCCTGATATGAAATTTACTTCTGATAATGCCGCTATGATTGCGCGGGCCGGAGTTGAAATGTATAAAAAGAAAATGTTTGTAAATTATAAAGATTTAAAAATTATGCCAAGGGTTGAATTTAAAAAGTGTGAGGGTTAATCTTAAAAGTTTGACCCTTTTAATTTAAAAATAAAGAAGAAAAGCAGATTATAATCTGCTTTCGAATCTTCTAAGCATCCAAAGTTTTCTAAGTATTTTTTTACGAGTAGCGATTTTCTCTTTTTTGCGTCTTTCACTTGGAGGTTCATAAAATCTTCTTTTTCTAACCTCAACTACAATTAAGTTTCTATCTACTTGTCTTTTAAACTTTCTGTAAGCAGTTTCAAAATCTTCTCCCGGATGTACTACGATTCCTGGCACTGCTCTCACCACCTTTCATTATTTTTTTGCAAATGCAATTTTAACATAAATTTTGATAAAATAATATCTAAAAAGGTAAAACTATGAAAAAACTTTTCCTTTTTATAGGGATAATTTTTGTATTAGGGTGTGGTGGAAATAGTATAAGTGAAAAAGAGACAAGAGGACTTATAGTTCCTGTATATTTTTACAATCTTTCGGAATGGGACAGGGTTGTGGATGCTGATATTGACGAAATAGCGATTATAAATCCCTCAAACGGACCTGGAAGCAGTGTTGATGATAATTATGTAAATTTTATAAAAGCTTTGGTTAGTAAAGGCAAAAAACCGGTTGGATATGTATATACAAAATGGGGCAGTAGGGATATTAGTGAAGTTAAGGATGATATTGATACCTGGCTCTCTTTTTATCCTCAGATTAAAGGTTTTTTTGTTGATGAGGCTGCCACGGGGGTTGATAAACTCTCTTATTATGAAGAGCTAAGAGATTATATTAAATCAAAAGGTGATTTTTATATAGTTTTAAATCCAGGAACCCAGCCAAATGCAGCCTATTTCAGTATAGCTGATAATATAGTTGTTTATGAAAGCAATCTTAGTGAATTAGATGAAAATTTGTGTAAAACATATATTGATAAAAGCTCTATTATCGTTTATGGGGTAACAAAAGATGAAATGATAAAAATTGTAAATAAGTATCACTGCCGTTATATTTACATAACAGACGATACACTGCCAAATCCTTATGATACGCTTCCGAGTTATTTTGATGAGGAAATTAATGCTTTAAAATGATATAATTTCAATAAAAAAGGGCATTAATGACAAAATATATTTTTGTGACGGGTGGTGTTTTAAGCTCTCTTGGAAAAGGTATAACCTCAGCTTCTATTGCAACTCTTTTACAGCATAGCGGTTTTAAAGTCTCTATGGTAAAAATAGACCCTTATATCAACGTAGACCCAGGAACTATGTCTCCTTTTGAACACGGAGAGGTGTTTGTTACGGAAGACGGGGCTGAGACAGATCTTGATATCGGGAATTATGAGAGATTTTTAAATAAAAACCTTGGCAAAAAAAACAACTTTACAACAGGACAGATTTATTTAAGTGTTATTGAAAAAGAGCGTCGAGGGGATTATCTTGGAAAGACTGTTCAGATTATTCCACATATTACAGACGAAATTAAAAAAAGAATAAAAGATGTAGCTAAAGATGTGGATATTGTGGTAGTAGAACTTGGAGGAACCGTTGGGGATATTGAGGGACTTCCGTTTTTAGAAGCGGTTAGACAAATTAAGCACGAAGTTGGTAAAAACAATGCAATGTTTGTGCATGTTACGTTAATTCCTTATATAAAAGCTGCAGGGGAATTGAAAACAAAACCGACTCAGCACAGCGTTCAGGAACTTAGACGTATCGGTATTACTCCTCATATGATTGTTGCAAGAACGGAAAAACCTCTTCCAAAATCACTAAAAGAAAAACTAGCAGACTCTTGTGATGTTGAAAGAGATGCGGTCATAGAGGCAGTTGATGCCCCGACAGTTTATCAGGTTCCTCTTAATTTTTTAAATCAGGACATTTTAAAACCTATTGCAAGACAGCTTGATTTAGGAGAGCTTCATCCTGATATGAGCGAATGGAATTATCTTGTTAAAAAAATAATTTCCCCTCAAAAAGAGGTAAAAATAGCATTTGTAGGAAAATATCTGCAACTTAAAGAGTCTTATAAATCATTAATAGAAGCACTTATTCACAGTGGTGCCCATCTTGATATGAAAGTAAATATAGAGTGGGTTGATAGCGAAAAAATAGAAAAAATGAATGATGAAGAGTTAAAAGAGGTATTTAGTGAAGTAAGCGGTATTTTAGTTCCTGGCGGATTTGGTGAGAGGGGAGTTGAAGGAAAGCTAAAAGCTATTAGATATGCAAGGGAAAACAGAGTTCCTTATCTTGGAATCTGTCTTGGTATGCAGCTTGCAGTAATTGAGTTTGCAAGAAATGTTTTAGGGCTTAAATATGCAAATTCTCAGGAGTTTGACCCTGATACCTCTGAGCCTGTTGTCTATTTAATTGACGAGTTTATTGACGCTAGCGGACAAAAACAGATTAGAACCCATAAATCCCCTCTTGGCGGAACTATGAGACTTGGAGGGTATGAGTGCTTAATAAAACCTGACACAAAGCTTTATGAAGCATATAAAACAGATAAAGTAATTGAAAGACACCGCCACAGATATGAGGTAAATTCTGCTTATGAAAAAGCCTTAGAAGAAAATGGAATGATTATAAGTGGTAAAAGCAAAGAGGGGCTTATTGAAGCTGTGGAACTTAAAGACCATCCTTGGTTTGTTGGAGTTCAGTTTCACCCTGAATTTACAAACAAATTAAAAACGCCAAACAGAGTTATTATGTCGTTTGTTGAGAATGCTTATAAAAATAAATAATGCTTACAAAAGAAAAAATAAAAGAAATTCTCTCAAACAGAATTGAGGAGATAAACTCTTTAAATATTCCTCATTTTTCTCTTCTTTCAAACATAGACGAAGCTGTTTTTAAAATTTCTAAGGCTGTTAAAGAAAGAAAAAAAATAACAATTGTAGGGGATTATGATGTAGATGGGGTAAGCAGTGCGGCTATAATGCATCTTTTTTTTAAAAAGTTTTATAACAATTTTGAGGTGGTAATTCCTGATAGGTTTGAAGACGGATACGGTTTAACGCCAAAACTTTTAGAAAAAATTGATACTGATTTGATTATAACCGTGGATAACGGAATAAGTTCTGTTGAAGCGGCAAAAATTTGCAAACAAAGAGGCATTGAGCTTATAATTACAGACCACCACACTCCTTTAGACACTCTTCCTGATGCTGTGATTGTTAATCCTAAGACATCTTCAGATTTTCCTTTTAAAGAAATTTGCGGGGCTGAGGTTAGCTGGTATTTGTGTGCCGCAATAAAGGCTGATTTTAAACTGAATATTGATTTAAGGGAGTTTTTAGATATTTTAGCAATTGCGATTATTGCTGATGTAATGCCTCTTACGCATATGAACAGAACCCTTGTTAATATGGGACTTAAGAGATTGAATAAAGCCACAAAACCTTTTAGCAGGGCTATAAAAAAATTCTTTCAAAAAGAGCTTAAAAGTGAAGATATTGCTTTTTTGGTGGCTCCAAGGTTAAATGCTGCAGGGAGGATTGAAAATGCCAAGATAGCTTTTGATTTTTTAGTAAGCGAAGATGATGAAGAGGCTTTTATGCTTTTTTTAGAGCTTGACAGAATCAATAATCAAAGAAAAGAGATTGAAAAAGAGATTTTAGAGTCTATAGAAGTCGGGAATGATGATTTTATTGTTATAAGCGGGGATTATAATGAGGGGGTTATTGGAATAATTGCCAGCAGGCTTGTTCATAAATATAAAAAGCCGGCTATTGTTTTTTCTCAAAAAGATAAAATATTAAAAGGAAGCGGCAGAAGTCTTGGAAATATTGATATTTTTGAGCTTGTTAAGGGGTGTGAGGAGCTGCTTGAGGGGTTTGGCGGGCATAAAATGGCCTGCGGACTCAGTATAAGAGCTGAAAATTTGGAAAAATTAAAAGAAATGCTTAATAAAAGGGTATTGAAATATAAAAAAGAGGATTTTTTTATAAAGGATTTTGTATTAGGAGAAATTGCCTTTAGTGAAATTGATTATAAGCTTTTAGAAATTATTAAAAGTTTTGAACCGTATGGCGAAGGTAATCCAAAGCCGAAGTTTATTGCAACTGCTAAGGTTGAACATATTCAGAATTTAAAAGACAATCATTATAAGCTGGTTTTATCTCAAAAAGGTTATTTTTTGCCTGCTGTTATTTTCAGGTATGACGGTGAGTTTGATAATGTTATGACATTTAAGTTTTCAATTAGCGAAAATTCATATAACAATGAAATTCAGCTCGTTATAGAGGAGATTTTATGATTAAAACAAAAGACGGTTCATTTACCCTAAAAAGTCAAAAATATAACGAATGTTATCATTCAAGTGAAGGGGCTGTGGTTGAGAGCCTTTATAAACACATATATCCAGCTTTTGAAGTGGCTAAAAAAAACAGTTATTTTGGCGGGGAGATTAGAATACTCGATATCTGTTACGGGCTTGGATACAACACTCTTCTTAGTATATTAAACAGACCTAAGAATGTAAGGCTTAAAATTTTCTCTCCTGAGCTTGATGAAAATCTTATAAGGAGTTTAAAAGATTTTCCTTATCCAAAAGAGTTTGAAAAACTAAAACATATAATTAACTCTATAAGCACGTATTTTTTTTATAAAGATGAATTTGTTGAGGTTGAAGTTAAAATTATGGATGCAAGGAAATATATAAAAAATTTAAAAAGTGTAGATATTGTTTATCAGGATGCCTTTTCTCCAAAGGTAAACCCTGAGCTTTGGAGTTTAGAGTATTTTGAAGAAATTGAGAGAATATTAAATAAAAAAGGGGTTATTACAACATATTCAGTAGCAACGCCTGTTAGGTGTGCCCTTTATGAGCTTGGTTTTAATCTTTATACACACCCTTATGAAAACATAAGAAAAGGAACAATTGCTTCTAAAGATGAGCTTGATTTTGAAAAGATTGATTTTGAAGAAAAATTAAAAAGAGTTAATTGTTATTATATTAGCAACAAGGACATATAATGAAAAAATTATTGTTTTTTTTTCTGTTTTGTTGTTTGCTTCTCCCATAACACCTTTAGTTCCTGTCTCTTATAATAAACAGCAGGCACTTCTTGGAAAAATGCTTTTTTTTGACCCTGTTTTGTCAGCGGATAATAAAATCTCATGTGCTTCTTGCCATTCTCCCTCTTTTAGCGGGGCGGATAATAAAAGGTTTTCGATAGGTGTTTTTGGAAGAATCGATAAACCTATGAATTCTCCGAGTGTTTATAATGCTGTTTTTAACTGCAGGCAGTTTTGGAACGGAAGGGCTAACGATTTAAAACAACAGGCTATAATGGCAGCCCACGATTTTAATGAAATGGGAATGAGTGATGATGTTTTGGAAAAGAAGATAAATAGTATTGAAAAATATAAAGCTCTTTTTAAAAAAGTTTATGGGGTTAATTATATTAAAGCAGATTTGATTTATCAGAGCATAGCGGAATTTGAAAAAGCGCTTGTTACATTGGATTGTAGATTTGATAGATATTTAAAAGGAGATAAAAAAGCCTTAAATGAAGATGAAAAAAAAGGTTATTATCTTTTTAAGGTATATGGATGTATTACGTGTCATAACGGCAAAAACTTAGGAAGTAACTCTTTTCAAAAACTAGGTATTTTTATAAAAGATATAAATATTACCGAAGGTAATGACAGATATAAAGTAACACATAAAAAAAGCGATAGGTATGTTTATAAAGTTCCTACTTTAAGAAATATAGCTTTAACTGCCCCTTATTTTCACGACGGGAGTGTAAAAACTTTAAAAAAGGCAATAGAGCTTATGGGAAAATATAATTTAGGAATTGAAATTCCAAAAGAAGATGTTTTATATATTGAAAAATTTTTAAAAACATTAACTGGAAAAACGCCTTTGATTTTAAGAGGAGAGTATGAAGAGGAAAAATAAGTTTAATATATATATTATTGCTGTTTTATTTGTCGGAGCTGTTGTGATAGTTTCTGTGTTGATATTTAGTATGTTTGCTAGAAATTATTTTGTAAATAGTAATAAAATTTTATATAAGCTAAATCTGCTTGAAAATGCTGAAAACAGACTTAATTATAAAATACTTTACAGCAGTCTTTATCTTTTTTATGATAATGATATTGTAACAGAAGAGATTCAAAAAATAAGAAAGCTTATAAAAGAGATTGATAAAATGGAGTTTTACAAAACCCATTTTAAAATTTCTTATTCTTATTTTCAAGAATATAAAAAAGTTTTTTCAAAAAAAGAGGAGATGATTTTTGAGTTCTTGAGGTTTAGTTTCCCTCTTAAAAACTCTTTGATTTATTTAGCTAACTCTTTAAAGGCTATGGACTTTGATAAAAATAACTCTAAAGTGGTTTTTAATATTTTATCTTCGATATTTTTGGCAAAATCTGCTTTAGATACAGATTTAATTAAGTCAATTGAATTAGAAAAAGTTAAAGAGTTTAAAAATTCATCTAACAGATATAACAGGGCTTTTTTTCTCAATTTAGAGGTTTTTTTAAAATATTTTCCAAAATATCAGGAGTATTTAAAAAATATAATAAATTATCCGACGACTAAATATTTAGATTTTTCTATATCGTCTTTTATGGAGGTGGTTAAACAGGATGTGAGGTTTTTTAAATTTCTCTCTTATGTTTTGTCTGTTTTTATAGGCTTTTTAATTATTCTACTTATTATCTTAATTAATATTTTAAATGACAAGATTTTTAAGATATCGCTTTTGCTGCAAAAAGATACTTTAACTTCTTTATCTAACCGGTATAAGTTTAACAGTGATATTAAAAAGATTAAAAAAGGCGGGGTTATTATTTTTAATATTGATAAGTTTAAAAATATAAATGATATTTTTGGAGTTTTAGTCGGTGATAAGGTGTTAAAAAATGTATCTGATATATTAAATAGATTTTTTAAAGAGAGAAATTTAGAAGTTTATAGAATAGGGGCTGATGATTTTGCTGTAATTGTAAATTCTGAAGATAAAAACTATATTGAAGATTTGGCAAAAAGGGCTATTTTAGAAGTTGAAGATAAAAAGATAAAAATAAAAGAAGGTGATATAAATGTAACTCTTAGTGCCGGGATTGCTTTTTCAAAGCCTTATTTAGAAAATGCGGATTTAGCCCTAAAACATATCAAAACAGATGTAAAAGATAAAATAGGTATTTATAAAGAGGTTATGGGAGATATTATTTTTGATAACATTAAAAAATCAAAAGAGATAAAAGAGGCTATTGAAAAAGGGAATATAATTCCTTATTTCCAGCCCATAGTAGATAAAGATAAGAATATAGTTAAATATGAAGTTTTATGTAAGGTTAGAATAGGAGATAAAATAAAAAGTATTTATCCATATTTAAAAATTTTAAAAGAAAACAAAATGTATCATAAAATAACTTATATTATGCTTGATTCGGCCTTAAAAGTTTTAAAAAAACATCCTGTTAGTTTAAGCGTTAATCTCTCTATTGAAGATATAATGAATAAAGATATATTAAACCTTATACAAGAAAATTTTACTGATAAAAATATTTCAAAAAGAATAACATTTGAAATACTTGAGAGTGAAATTGTAAGTTATGATTTGCTGCAGGACTTTATAAAAGATATGCATCAATACGGAATCAGATTTGCAATTGACGATTTTGGCAGCGGATATTCTAATTTCAGCAGGGTGTTAAAACTTAATATTGATTATTTAAAAATAGACGGAAGTCTGGTTAAAAATATTGATAGGGACAAAAATTCAAGGCTTATAGTTGAAACTATTGTGGATTTTGCAAAAAAAAGCAATATCAAAACAATTGCAGAGTATGTTCATTCAAAAGATGTTTTTGTTGAGTGTCAAAAAATAGGGGTTGATTATTTTCAAGGGTTTTATTTAGGAAAACCAAGGGAAAATATTAAATTGTAAGATTTTTGTAAAATCTCAGTAAAGTTAATGTTAGATTAATGTTTTACATATATAATTTCACTACCCCCTTTTTCATCCTTTCTCCTTTTTATTTTTATATTGTTATATTTTCTATAAATTCAATCTCTTTTTTTATAATAATTGCATCTATACAAAAAGCTGAATGGATATTGTTTTTTTGAATATAAAAATAAGCACATTTTATAATTTTACTTAGTTTTTTGTATGTAATATTGTATATGGGTTCAAATGTTTTTCCGCTTTTTACTTCTATAAAATGAAAAACATCATTTTTATACGCAATGATGTCTATTTCTCCGTTTTTGCAGTAAAAGTTTTTTTCTACTATTTTAAAGCCGTTTTTTTCTAAAAATTTTACAGCTTTTTCTTCGGCTTTTTTTCCTTTATATTTTGTATTCATTAATAACTTCTAAATGTTTTAGGGGAATTTTTGCAGGTTTGTTGTTTTTTAGATGTACTAATGTAATTTCTGCTTCAAAAATTTTTTTATCTTCTAAATAGATTTCCTGTAGTAATATAATATATGTTCTTTTTATTGATGTGATAGCTGTTTTTATATCAATAACATCTCCAAGACTTGCAGGTTTTAAAAATTTAGCGTTTATCTCTTTTACCACATAAAAACTTTCATCAAATGTAATTCCGCTCTTAAAAAATATCTCGCTTCTTGCCTCTTCGCAAAAGGCCAAATATCTTGGGTGATATACAATTCCTCCTGCATCTGTGTCTGCGTAATAGATTCTTCTTTTCATCTTTCTCCTTTTGTATAATTTTAAAAAAGGTTAAAAATGTATGATACTATAATTTTAGGGGCTGGCGCAAGCGGTCTTTTTTTGGCTGCACAGCTTAAAAAAAATTATCTTTTAATAGAACATAACTCTCAAATAGGCAAAAAGATAAAAGTAAGCGGAGGAGGGAAATGTAACATTACTAACAAAATTTTAACTCCTGAGCATTATAAAGGGAAGAGCGAATTTATATTAAGAGTCTTTAAGCATTTTAATAATAAAAACCTTTTAAACTGGCTTAAGAAAAATAACTTAAAAGTAAAAGAGCTAAAGCCGAATCAATATTTTTTTGATTCTTCTGATGTTTTATTGAATTTTTTTAAAAAAAATGTAAAAAATGTTTCTTTAAACACTGAAATTTTAGAAATAAAAGAAAACAGGGTAATAACTGACAAAGGGGAATTTAGGGCAAAAAATATTGTAGTGGCAACCGGAGGGGTCAGTTTTAAAAGTCTTGGTGCGAGTGATATAGGAATAAAAATAGCAAAATCGCTTGGACATAATGTTATTCCTTTTAAACCAGCTCTTGTAGGGCTTACGGTTCAAAAACAGGAAGAGTGGTTTAAGAAACTTAGTGGAATTTCTATTTTTGCAGATGTTTATGTTGGGAATAAAAAATTTTCTCAAAATATTCTTTTTTCTCACAGGGGTATTACAGGACCTGCTATTTTAAATGCGTCTTTATGGTGGGAGAGAGGAAAGATAAAAATAGATTTTTTAAGAAAAGATGTTTCAAATTTTTTAAAAAATCCAAACAAACAAATCTCAACCCAGCTTCCTTTGCCAAAGAGGTTTGCAAAAGAGTTTTTGAATGTTATAGGGCTTGAGGATAAAAGAGTTAAATTTTTAAAAAAAGAAGAGATTAACAAATTAAGACTTTTAAACTCTTATGAGTTTGCTCCAGCAGGAATGTTTGGCTTTGAGAGGGCTGAGGTTAGCAAGGGAGGGGTTGATACCGATGAAATTGATGAGTTTATGAGAAGCAAAATAAATCCAAATATTTTTTTTATAGGGGAAGTGTTGAATGTGACAGGGGAACTTGGGGGCTATAATTTTCAGTGGGCTTTTTCTTCTGCTTTTAATGCGTTTAGGTTTTTAAGGCGGTAATGTTCTATTTTTAGTTTTAGCTCAATTGAGTTTTTGTTTTTTTCAAAGTCAATAGGAAAATAGACCCTTATTACGTATTTGTATTTTTTTAATGCGTCTGCAAAATTGTAAAAGTCCTGCGGTGATTTTATGTTTGCGTTTATATAGTAAATTGTTTTTATAAAGTTCTGTTTATAAACAGAGGTTTTGTCTTTTTTTATTTTTTCTATTTGCATAAATGAAGATGCAAATTTTTTAAAATTTTGAATGTCAAATTCGCGCCTAAAAGCTGTAAGAATATGAGTATTTTGTTTTTTGAGCTCATTTAATTCTTTTAAGGTTTGATTGTATTGTGTTTTTATGTATAAATAGTTTTGTTTAGTTTCAAAGTAAAGGGCTTGATTTTTTTTAAATGTCTTAATAGAAGGAGCTATTATAAAAGCTATTGTAATAAGTGTAATGATTATGTAAAGGGTGAAAAAAAGAAAATTTTTTATAACATCAATTCCGTAAATATATACTCTTGGGATTTTTATTTTTTTAATAAGTTTCATTTTCTTCACTTTGAATATAGTTTTGAGATTTAAACCTATACCATCCGTTTGGGAGTTTATAAAATGTGGTAACAGTTTTTTCAAAAATTGATTCAAGGGGAGGAAGCATTAAAAGGTTATATACATCTTTTGTAGGGGTTATGCCGTATATTGTTAATTTATTTTTATCTATATAAAATTTTTCTAATGTAATAGGGTCTGGTATTAAATCAAGAAGATTTTTTATCTGCTGTTTTGTAAGGTCGTTTTTTATCATTATATTTTCAAAAACACTTTTTTGAATATAAATAAACTCTTTTTCTTCATTTAACTGCATTGTTTTTAATTTGAGTTCATATGCTTTTTTATTTAATTCTTTTGTTTCTTTTTTTAAAATATATGCTTTAAATGTCAAAAAAAGGCTAAAACTTATATAAAGTAGTAATGAAATGGCAATAAAAATAAGCCATAGTTTTGTATCTTCTTTAAATATCGGTTTTTTTTTCGGTATTTTAAAACTATATACTCTCAATTGACAACCTATTTATAATTTGTAAAATGTCCGGGTTTTGATATTCTGCCGGAATTAATATTTCATCTTCAATTAAATTTGTAATAGCTACATCAATTCCTGCGGTGTCTAAAATTATAATTTTTTCTATAAATTCATTGCTGTAATTTTTATAATACTCTTTTAGAGATGTTTTTATAAAATTTAAAATTTCAACTTCTATTCCTGTTGTAAGGTTGTTTAATTTTTCTTCAATGTTTTCAATTTCTTCAATTTCATCAATATCTTCAATATTCTCTATTGAAGAATCTAATGAATCATCTATTAAGTCTAAATCGTCAATTTCTTCTATTTCATCAATTTCATCTTTTTCTTCAATCTCTTTTATATCGCTGTATTTAGGAATAAAGTTTTCATAAGTTAATAGGATTATATAACTTTTAAAAACTAAGACATAAATTATGTTTTTTCTCTCTTTTGCTAAATAATCTATTACTGCAAATACCGAATAAATAAAATCTATTTCAAACCTGTATTCTTCTTGGAGTCTGATTATGTCATAAACAGAAGCATAAAAAGAGTATTTATTATCAATACATACAATCTTTACATTTTCATAATCTATATCTTTTTTTAAATACTCTTTTTTATTGCAGCTCTCTATTACTCCCTGGTTTAATGTAAAAAGGATAGTTGATGTATATGTTTGCGGATTTTGGGTTATTTTTTCTTTTATGAATTTTTCTAGCTCTTTTTTTTCTTCAAATTCTTTTCTTTCTTCTGAAATTATTTTTTTGTTTTTTAAAGTCTGTATTAAAAGAAAATATTTTTTGTCTTTATAAAAAGAGATAAAATCTCTTTTTATAAATTTTTCTAAAAACATAGCGGATGTGCTTTTAGGTAATTTTTTAATTTTAATGAATTGCTAAGTTTTGTATAAATCTGGGTTGTTGAAATAAATTCGTGTCCTAAAAGTTCGCTTACGTCTGTAATTCGTGCGCCTTTATCAAGCATTAAAGTGGCAAAGGAGTGTCTTAGCTGATGAGGGGTTACGTGAATTCCTATTTTTTTAAACGCTTTTTGAATTAAATACCTAAGCTGATTATCACTCATCTGTTTGCCGTTAGTTTCAAAAAGATACTCTTTTTTAGGGTTGAGTTCAAGATATTTTTTTATAAATTCTTTTAATTTCGGATGAAGAGGGATATAACGTGTTTTATCTCCTTTTCCTTTTACCTCTACCCATTCTTCTTTTATGTCTTTTAATTTTAAATTTCTTGCCTCACTGATTCTAAGTCCTAAGGAAAATATTACCATAATGGCTAAATATTCATCCATATTAGCCTGTTTTAAAGCTTCTTTTATATGATTTAAGCTTACAGGTTTTGGAAGGGTTTTTGGAACTTTGATATGCTCATCACCTATAATTTTATATTTAAACCCCTGTGTTTTTAAATATTCAAAAAAACTTCTAAGGACAGATATTTTTTTTGCAATTGTCTTTTTACTAAGATGTGCTATTTTTAGCCTGTAAGGCGTAATGTCAATAATATTGCCTTCTATTTCAATATGGTTTATCGCCTCTTTTAAAACATTTTCATAAGTTCTGTGTGTTTGAGGCGAATTTGTTTTTTTAAGATAATCTAAAAATTTAACCGCTTCTTTTTGTAAAAAGTTTTTCATATAGCTCTCTTATTTTTTTGTATTTTTCCTGTGCTTCTTTTTTTAATTTTTCTGGCAGTAAAAGGGATGGTTTTAAAAGTTTGTATTCATCTAACAAAATTTCAAGCATTATTTTTACTCTTAATCTGTCTTTTTTTGTAATATAAGATTTGTTTGCTATTTTTTCAATTTCTTTCATAAATGTTTCATAATCTTTTAAAAAGTTTTCCCACTCTTTTGCAATCTCTGTTTGTGTCATTATTGTAAAAGCCATTCTGTTATAAGGATTTAGAACATAGGCTTTTTTTGCCAATTTATAAGCTTTGTCGTACTCTCCTGTTTCAAAATAGTATCTTGCCTTAATTGCTAAACGGTATGACGGGTTGAAATAAAAATAAAGCCCGCTTGTAATAAAAACAAAAAGTATAAAAAGTAATATTTTTTTTATATTACCTTTCCTTTTAGGGTATGTTTATTAGCCTCTGTTATTTTTACATCGACTATTTTACCAAGTAAATTAGGGTCTTTGTCAAGTTTTACGGTAAAAAAGTTGTCACTTTTACCCATTCCGGGCTCTTCTACTAAAACTTTATAAACTTTTCCAATCTGATTTTTGCTTATTTCATCAAGAATTTGAGCGTGGAGTTCTTGAAGTTTATAAAGTCTTTTTTTTGCAATATCTTTTGGTACCTGGTTTTCAAATTCAGCCGCTTCTGTGAGTGGTCTTGGAGAATATACAAAAGAAAAAATCTGTTCAAATTTTACTTTTTCTACAACTTCAAGCGTCTCTTTAAAATCTTCTTCACTCTCACCCGGAAATCCAACTATTATATCGGTTGAAATTGCAACGTCTGGAATTTCTCTAATAATTGAGGTTCTGTTTAAAAACCACTCTTTAGAATATCCCCTTTTCATATCTTTTAAAATTTTGGTACTTCCACTTTGAAGTGGGAAATGGATATGTTTGCATATTTTTGGATTATTTGCAAACTCATCTAAAAACTTATCGTCAGCGTGAAGTGGGTGAGGGGATGTAAAACGTAT
>JAMOSM010000025.1 GCA_027063075.1 Nautiliaceae bacterium
TCCCCTAAGTTTATACTCAACTGGGTCTTCAACTGTAATTACTTTTTTATCAACTCCCGCAACTTCATTCAAAGACGCATACAAAGTAGTAGATTTCCCACTTCCTGTAGGACCTGTTACAAGAAATATACCGTTTGGTTTTGATAAGGCACTTCTTAAAAGGGTTAAATTTTTTTGACTTATTCCTATATCGTCAAGTTTTTTTAATATATTTCTTTTATCTAAAATCCTGATAACTATACTCTCTCCCCATACAGTAGGAAGGGTTGATACCCTAAAATCAAAATGATTTCCATCTATTTCCATAGAAAAAGCACCATCTTGAGGTTTTCTTTTTTCACTTACATCCATTTTCGATTCAAGTTTAATTCTTGATGCCACAGCATTATAAATATCCTCTTCTAAATCCCACTGCTCATATAAAGTCCCTAAAATCCTAAGCCTGATTTCCGCACCCTCTTCATCCGGTTCTATATGAATATCACTTGCCCTTTTTTCTATAGAAACTTTTAAAATATATTCAATTAACCTCATTACAGCCGATTCTTCTCCGGCAACTTCTTCACCTTTTAACTCTCTTTTGATTTCCGCTTTTAATTTATTTATTTTTTCTTTATTTTCAAGAAGCTTTAATACTTTTTCTATATCTTCTTTGTGAGCTAAAACAAACTGCAGCTCAGCATTTGGAAAATAACGTTTAAAATAAGCTTTAACATTCCAGTCAATTGGATTTTCAGCGGCTACAATAACCCTGTTTAATTTAATATCAATAGGAATTGCTTTAATCTGTCTTAAAATCGTAGCCGGTACTTTAATATTTTTTAATCGTATATTGTTTAAAGAAGAGATATACTGAACGTTAAGCTCTTGAGCTAACTCTTTTAAAAAAGTCTCTTTTGAGATAAAATTTAAATCATACAAAATATCTAAAATTTTTTTTGTCGGATTTTGTTTTTTTATTTCTAACGCTTTTTGAAGCTGTTCTGCAGTAATAATCCCTTTTTGTACTAAATGTTCTCCTACCAAAACTTTTCCTTTTTGATTAGTTTATTATTTTGATAAATATCTATTATGATGTTATTAATATCCTCTTTAAAACTAACTTTATAAGTGGTATTATTTTCTTTAACTTCAAAAGAGTTATCTACAATTGCAGGCTTTTGATACTGTGCTAAATAAAACACCTTAGCAAGCAAATTGCCCTCAACTTTTGGAAGAGTCAGATTTGAGATATTATAGTTATCTTTTATAAACTGAATTAAAAGAAGCTTAATAAGATATAATGTATTTATATAAGTGGCATTGATTCTGCCGGCTTTTGTTATTCTTAACACTTTAGATAAATCAAGAGCGGGAGTTAGATAATTTTTTTTAAGGCAAGCATAAGCGACTAAGGACAAAAGCTTTTCATCTTTTTTTTGATACTTATTAATATAAGTCCATCTGTGAAGGCAGATATAAGAATAGTAATGTTCTTTAAAAAGCTCTATTAAACTTTTGTTTTCTAAAGATTTTAAATCTTGTGATAATAAAAAGTTAAAAGCTGCTAAAAGAGCTAAAAATAACCTCATCTAAAGCCTTTTTCAAAAATTATATCATTTTATTTGCTATAATTCCACAAAAAAGGAGATTTTTATGGCAACATTACCGATTTATTACGATAAAGATTGTGATTTAGATATTATAAAAAGTAAAAAAGTAGCAATGATTGGATTTGGTTCTCAAGGTCACGCCCATGCACTAAACCTTAGAGACAGCGGAGTTGATGTTGTGGTAGGGCTTAGAAAAGGCAGTAAATCTTGGGAAAAAGCAGAAAAACACGGATTTAAAGTATTACCTGTAAATGAAGCTGTAAAAGATGCCGATGTAGTAATGATATTACTTCCGGATGAAATTCAACCGGATGTATATTACAAAGAAATTGAGCCTAATTTAAAAGAAGGTGCAACAATTGCATTTGGTCACGGATTTAACATCCATTATAAATTAATCAAACCAAGAGAAGATTTAAAAGTTATTCTTGTAGCACCAAAAGCACCGGGACACACTGTAAGAAGCGAATTTGTAAAAGGTGGCGGAATTCCTGATTTAATTGCAGTATATCAAGGCGGTGAAGAAGCTAAAAAATTAGCACTTAGTTATGCAAGTGCAATTGGCGGAGGAAGAACAGGAATTATTGAAACAACATTCAAAGATGAAACAGAAACTGACCTGTTTGGAGAACAAGCAGTACTTTGCGGCGGGGTTACAAGTTTAATTAAAGCGGGGTTTGATACTTTAGTAGAAGCTGGATACGCACCTGAGATGGCTTATTTTGAATGTCTTCATGAATTAAAGCTAATTGTCGATTTATTATATGAAGGCGGTATGGCTAATATGAGATATTCAATCTCAAATACAGCTGAGTATGGTGATTACGTAAGCGGTCCAAGAGTAATTGGAGAGGAAAGCAGAAAAGCTATGAAAGAGATTTTAAAAGAAATTCAAAACGGTAAATTTGCAAAAGACTTTATCCTTGAGAGAAAAGCGGGATATGTAAGAATGAATGCTGAAAGACAGCTTACAGAAGATTCTTTAATTGAGCAAACAGGTAAAGAACTTAGAAAAATGATGCCTTGGATTACTAAAAACAAAATCGTAGACCCGGACAAAAATTAATTTTTGTCCTCTCTTAACAAAATAAATAAAAAGGAGAAAAAATGAAAAAAATGTTGGCAATAGCGGCAGGAGCAGTTTTATTCTCAACAGCGGCGTTAGCAGACAATGCAATACAGGCAAAAGACGGGTTAGGAGATTTTTTAATAGCACCGGTATATTTTGCAAAAGGTGATATCTGTTCAAGAATTGTAGTTTATAACACAAACACAACCCATTCTATTTTAGCAAAAGTGGCAATTAGAGAACAAACTAAATCAAGCGAAGTAGACTTTCCTATATTTTTAAGTCCGGGAGATGTCTGGAGCGGTACTTTATGTCAAAAAAACGGAGATGTTTATTTAACTTCTGATGATGATTCAAACCATCCTCAAATTTCAACACTTCTAGCACAAGGTAAAAATATAACAAAACAAAGTGAAAAAGCCGGAAACGTAGATGTAGACTTTAAAACAGGTTATGTAGAAATATATCCTATTGCAGAATTCGATGAAGGAAGCGAAAAAAAAGTTGATAAAAGCGTACTTGTAAAAAGATGGGATATGTTAATAAAAGGGGAGTATCCTTCAAACACAATAAGAAGCGGTGTTGATGGATACTCTTTAACAGGTGAGATAGATTATGAAACAAAAGGAAACATTACAACAATTCTTCCGATGATGGCATTTAAAGGAACTCACGATAAAGTTTTAACAGGAAGTGCAATAGCTTACGGAAACGATACAGGACCTGATATTTTACTTGGTACTAAAAAAAGAGTTCAGCTTCTTAAATTAATGCAGCATAATTCTACAATGTTTACATATACAAATTATGGGAAAGACCAATATGTAGTATTTACTTATCCATTTGGATACGCTAAAGACCAAGTTAGAAAATATAAAATAACGGTTAGGGATATGAGTGAAAATAAAGACGAAAAGCCAAAAGAGGTAATTATATTCTCTCCAGCTCCTAAAATTAAAAAACCTATCAACACAATGGAAAAAGAAGTAGTGGTACTTTCTGTAGCAGATATTATTAATAAAACAAAAAACCCTGGAATGTACAAAGAAGGACAAATTCAAATTACTGACATTACAAACGTAAGCAATGTGCAGCTTGGAGCCGGCAAAAACGCTTCTTTTATACCTACATTTGTAAGCTTTGGAGAAAATCAACAGGCTGAATATGTTAATAGCGCGCATTATATTCCTGTTAAATAGTTTCTTTCTCCCCCTTTTTGCTTTTGAAGCTTTATATTCTTTAAATACTAAAAACTTTGAAATAATAGAATACAAAGATTCATACAAACTTATACTAAAAAACCAAAAGTTTTTAGATTACAAAAAAATAGAAGGATTTAAATTTTTTATTCCGTTTTTTACAAAAGAGTTTAATTTAAAAGTTTTAAGGTTTAACTCAATAGGATATATAAACGGACTTTTATCAACAGATATTCAGTTTAAAAACTTTATTCACTCTTCAGATATAAAATATTATCTAACAGACTATAAAGCAGAAGGCAGAGAGCTTAGTTTTTTACTTAAAGGATATACAATTCCTTACTATAAACAGACTTCTTTGTCTATAGAAGCTTATCATATCCCTTTAGAAATTCAAAAAAAACTCAATAAATATTTCTACTTTAAAAAAATACCTTTAAAAAACAATAAACTTCAATATATTTTATATTCTTTTTACATTATTTTAGATAAAAAAAACGTTGATAATTACATCAAAGAACATTATCCTTCCTCAAAAAACTATATTAATACTTTTATAAACAACGTATATAATATAAATTTAAATAAAACAAGAAAAAAAACTATAAAAAAACAAGAAAAAAAGATTACAAAACATAAAAAAATATCTTTTCATCTGATTTTAACAAGAATTCATCAAATGAAAACATATGGGTTTATATATCAGCCCCCTGAAAAAAACAGTGAAAATGAAGAGTTTTTTAACAAAATATTAAAAATAAACAATATGTTAGAAGAATTAAAAATGAATATTTACAATACCTTTAACAAGGTGGTAAATTTATCTGCAGAAAAAAAAACCAATAAAATAGGAAACTTCATAGATAAAATCTCTAAAGAAATTGAAAATATACCTACTATTCAAAAAGAGAATAAATGTATATTTAATCCAAAAAAAATAGATAAAAAATGTTTTAAAAACCCTGTTTATTTTCACAATTATATTCATTTTCAAATTAAAAAACAGAACTTACCTAAGACAGAAGACATTATCGCATATGGAGATTACAAAACATTTAATGACGTTGGAGTCTATTTTTATAATCAGGGAGATTTAAACAAAGCGGAAATTTTCTTAAATAAAGCCTATATCCTTGCAGATAACAAAACAATTCCATCTCATAATTTAAGCGTACTTTATTTTACAAAATCCCCTCTTTTTAATCTTAAAAAAGCTATAGAATATCTAAAAAAATCCGATTTAAGCATTGATTATTATAATTTAGGAGTATATTACTATATGGGAGTAGGTGTAAAAGAAAATGACTTTTTAGCAAGAAAGTATTTTGAAAAAGCAGGTAATATACCACTAGCTAAGGAAAACTTGAAAATAATGAATAAATATAAAATTGGTCTAAAATGATATAATTTCACAAAAAAGGAATAAAGTGGGAGAAGTTATAACAATTACAAGTGGAAAAGGCGGGGTCGGAAAAAGTACAACAACGGCAAATGTTGCAACCTCTTTAGCAAAACTTGGCAAAAAAGTAGTGGCTGTGGATTTTGATATAGGACTTAGAAACCTTGATATGATTTTAGGTCTTGAAAATAGAATTGTTTATGATGTGGTAGATGTTATGGAAGGCAGATGTAACCTTGCTCAAGCAATTATAAAAGACAAAAGGCTTGATAATTTACATTTTTTACCGGCAAGCCAGACAAAAGACAAAAGCATTTTAGACAAAAACAAAGTAGAAAAATTAATCAATGAACTCAAAAAAGAATTTGATTATATTTTAATAGATTCACCTGCCGGAATTGAAAGCGGATTTGAACACTCAATTTACCTTGCAGACAGAGCATTAATCGTAACAACTCCTGAAATATCAGCCGTAAGAGATGCTGATAGGGTTATTGGAATAATTGATGCAAAAAGCAAAAAGGCAAAAGAGGGAAAAGAGGTTTTAAAACATATCATTATTAACAGAATAAAGCCTGAACTTGTAGAAAAAGGAGAAATGTTAAGTGTAGAAGATATCCTTCATATTTTAGCCCTTCCGTTAATAGGAATAGTGCCTGATGACGAAGAAATAATAAAATCTACAAACCTTGGAGAACCTATAGCACTTGACGAAAAATCTATGGTAGGTGAGGCTTTTAGAAGAATTGCAAGAAGAATTTTAGGAGAAGAAGTTGAATTTTTAGACTTAAAATCAAAAAAAGGTATTTTTGATAAATTAAAAGGACTTTTCAAATGAGTTTTTTAGATTTTTTTAAAAAGAAAAAAAGTAAAGACATAGCTAAAGACAGGCTTATGATGATGCTTGCATATGAAAGGGCAACTACAAAAATAGAAAATCTTGATGAAATGAAAAAAGATTTAATAGACGTTGTCAGAAAATATGTAAAAGTAAAAGATGTAGAAATTAAAACATCTTCAAACCAGGAAATTGAAACTTTAGAAGTAGAAATTATTTTAGACAAATGAAAAAAAAGAAAAAAAATCCGGTTTATAAATATATAATATTTTCTTTGTTAGGAAGTATTATTGCTTTAAGTTCTCTGTTAGTCTATGTGATTTCAGAAAAAAAGAGTGTTGAAAAAAAAATTTCCTATCAGGAAAATGCTATAAAAAAACTTGAACAAAAAATCTCGTTATTAGAAGAAGAGCTTAAAAAAAGAGAAAAAAAAGAGGAAATAAAAAAAGAATTTCTAACATTTTCAATTCCATCTGAAGCAAAAGATTATGAATTAAGTCTGAAAAATTCAAATATAACCCAACAAAAACATCAGACTTCTATTTTAAAAACAGATATTCCAAAACTTGTTATTATAATCGATGATATGGCTTTTAAATATCAGGTTAATTTATTGAAGCAGATTCCTTTTAAAATCACACCATCTTTTTTTCCTCCCACAAAAAAACATCCAAACACTCCTAAATATGCAAATGATTTTACACATTATATGGTCCATTTACCAATGGAAGCTATGCACTTTAACAAACCAGAACCAAACACCCTTTTGAGCACCGACTCAATTATTACCATTGAAAACAGAATTAAATATATAAAAGAACTGTTTCCAAATGCAAAATTCATTAATAACCACACAGGAAGTAAATTTACTTCAAATTATGAAGCTATGTATAAACTTTTTTACACTTTAAAAGAAAATAATCTAGGTTTTGTAGATTCAAAAACAACTCCACATTCTAAATCTACTCTTGTTAATAAAACATTTCATATCCCTCTTTTTAGCAGAAATATTTTTCTTGATAATAAAGCAGATAAATTTTATATAAGAAATCAATTAAAAAAAGCTATAAGAATAGCTAAAAAAAGAGGTTATGCAATAGCAATAGGCCACCCTCACAAAATTACGCTTGAAACTCTTAAAAACTCACCTGATTTATTATCTCAAGTAAAGGTAATTTATATAGATGAACTTGCAAACAGTATCCATAAATAATTTTAATCTTTTTGCAATTGGAAACACTGAGCTTTTAAAAAGAAAAAAAGTCGCAATTGTAGGAAGCAGACGTGCAAGTAAATATTCAAAAGAGATGACTTATCTTCTTGCAAAAAAACTCTCAAAAAAATTTACAATTATCAGTGGAGGTGCTCTTGGAATTGATACAGAAGCCCATAAAGGAGCGTTCCCAAATACTATTTTAGTTTCTCCATCTTCTCTTGATAAAATATATCCAAAGTCAAACGAAAACTTAATAAAATCAATCTATAAAGAGGCTTTAGCACTCAGTGAATACGAAAAAGATTTTTCTCCAAAAAAATATACTTTTATCCAGAGAAACAGAATTATTATAGCATTAAGTGAATTTGTAATAATTCCTGAAGCTTCTCTTAAAAGCGGAAGTATGAGAAGTTTTGAGTGGGCACAGAAATTCAGCAAAAAGGTCTATATCATCCCCCAAAGATTAACTGAAAGCTCAGGCACAAGGTACCTAGCATCTAAAAACTTAGCAGAAGTTATATGGGATATTGATGAGTTTATTGAAAATTTAGGTATAAACTCTAAAGAAAAAATAATGAGTTTAAATGAAGCCCTTAAAACATACGGAGATAAACTTTATGAAATGGAACTTGAAGGAAAGGTAGAGATAAAAAATGCAAAAGTCTACTTCAATTAAGCATCCTTTTAAGCCAGTTGTTTTTAACGATAGTGAAATTTTAATACTTGGAACTTTCCCATCACTTAAATCGTTTGAAAACAACTTTTATTATTCACACCCTAAAAATCAGTTTTGGAATATTTTAGCTAATGTTTTTAATGACGAAAAACCAAAAACAATTGAAGAAAAAAAGAAATTCTTAAAAAAACATAAAATCGCCCTTTGGGATACAATATGTGAAGCTAAAAGAAAAAACGGAAATTCAAGAGACGATAACTTAGAAGTAATTACGCCTTGTAATATAAAAGAACTTTTAAAAAAATACCCAAAAATTAAAAAAATAGCCGTAACTTCAAGACTTGCTGAGAGGGTTATAAAAAAATATTTTCCTGAAATTAATGTAATTTATCTTCCAAGTCCAAGTCCTCTAAATGCTAGGTTAAATTTACAAAAAAAGGTAGAAATATGGAAAAAATTATTGCAATAGACGTGGGATTAAAAAGAATAGGAGTAGCTTACTCTCCAGGAGGCATAGCAGTTGTGCCGCTAAATGCAATTATCAGAAAAAACAGAAATCAAGCCGCAAGGGAAGTTAGCGAGCTTTTAAAAAAATACAAGGCAGATACATTAGTAATAGGCATACCAAAAACAAACGAAGAGATGAGTATGAGAATAAAACATTTTGCATCTTTGATAGATTTTGATGGAAAAGTGGAGTTTATGGATGAGAGTTTTACAAGCGCGATTGTAGAAGAGGAGATAAAAGGAAAAATAAAACATAAACGTGATGGAAGAATTGACAGTCTGGCTGCTAAAAAAATACTTGAAAGTTATCTGGCTAAAAAGTCATAATATTTTTTAATAAATTCACTTCTTTTAGCCAAAAATCCCGTAATATTATCAACTTCTGTTTTATGTTTTTTTTCAAAGTCAATCTGCATACTCATCTTGCTCTCATAAGGAATATTTAGAGCCTGTTTTATTATTTTTTCTTTTTCATCTTTTAAATCAATCCCCTCTTCTTTTGCAATTTTTATAACTTCATCCAAAAATTTTTCAACTTCATCTTTTTTATGTTCCATAATCCAGCCTGTTGGTTTTTGATAATAACTTTGAAGCGTTGCAAATGTTGAAATAAAAAGATATTTTTTCCAGATATTTTTATCTATGTTTTTAGAAAATTTTACTTTCAAATCACAATTTTTAAAAATTTCTCTCATAACCTCATCATCTTCAACGCAAAGATAAAAAAGAGGAGTTTTTTTGTAAATTACGTTTTTATCTTTCTTATTTGAAAGGATATAAATACAGGCTTTAACTATTTTTGCATCAAGATTTTTAAATTTTTCAAAATGTCCAATTCCATTTAAAACAGGCACTACTCTTGTATGTTTATCAAAATGACCCTTAATCTCTTTTAAAACTTCATCAAGATTATAACTTTTTGTAGTAATAAAAATAACATCATAAACCCCATCTAGCCCAATTTTTGGAAAAACAATATTTTCTTTATCAACATCAATTATTTTCAATCCCTCTTTTTTTATAATTTCATTTGTCTCTTTTGTAGCCAAAACATCAACATCAAAACCACATTTAATAAGTTTATAGGCAAGATAACCCCCAACTCCTCCAATTCCAATAACAGCAATTCTCATCTTTTTCCTTTTATTTTATCTGCAATTATTACTCCCAAAAAAATCCCAAAAAACACCAAAACTAAAAATATTTCTCCCACAATATCCTTAAACTCTATCATTTTTCTAAAATCACTCCACATTCCATATGATTAGTATAAGGAAACTGGTCAAAAAAGGCAAATGCTTTTATTTTTCTGTTTTTTGCCAAAGTTTTAAGGTCTCTATGAAGAGTTTCGGGATTACAAGAGATATAAATAATATTATCAAACTCATTTACAAATTTACGAGACTTATCATCAAGCCCTGCTCTTGGTGGATCAATAAGTACGTTTTTAAGGTCATATCCTTTAAAAAAACCACTGTTTTTAAGCTCGCTAAATTCAGCCGCACTCATAGCCATAAACGAAATATTGTCTCTTTTATTAATTTCAGCATTAAAAGTTGCAGCTTCAATTGATTCAGGATTAATTTCGGTGGCAATTACTTTTTTGAAGTTTTCACTAAGAGGAATAGTAAAGTTTCCGTTTCCACAATAAAGTTCAACCAAATCCCCTTTTAACCCATCAGCCCATCTTTTAGCCCAGCTTATCATTTTTTTGTTTATTTCCCTGTTTGGCTGGGAAAAAGTATTTTCGATTATTTTATATTTATAAATTTTGCCATCAATATCAAGCTCTTCAATCAGGTAGTTTTTGTCAAAAACATATTTTCTACCCTTACGTCTTATTACAAAATCGATATGAGGGAATTTTTCTTTTAATTTTTTAATATCTTCTGCAATGCTTTCATCTACTTTTTTATGATAAATAAGGGTAACTATAAGCTCACCTTTTGAATTGCTTAAAAAATTAATCTCATAAAGTTTAAATCTTAAATTTTCATTTTTTTCAATCTCTTTTAAAAGTGGCTCCATTACCTCATAAATAGCTTTATCTACAATCTTACACTCTTCAATCGGTATTACCCCCCTGCCCTCTTCTTTTCTTTTTCTCATAGCATAATAACTTCTATCATCCTCATGCCATACCCTAAATTCAGCTCTTGCCCTAAAATGCTCATCACTGCCGTGTATTACTTCAATTTCCGGTATATCAAAATCGCTAAACATCTCTTTTAAACGTTCTTTTTTCATCTCAAGCTGTTTTTTATAAGGAATTTCCCACAAAACACAGCTTCCACATTTCCCAAAGCTACTACAAGTCATTTTTATCCTTTATCTAAAACTTTCAACAAGTCCTTGGACTATTAAGTTCCATCCATCCACAAGCACAAACACTAAAATTTTAAAAGGTAATGATATCATAACCGGAGGCAACATCATCATACCAAGACTCATAAGAATTGAACTTACTACCATATCAATTACCAAAAACGGCAAAAATATCAAAAAACCAATCTCAAAGGCGGTTTTAAGTTCGCTTATCATAAAAGCAGGTACCAAAATAGTTAAAGGAACATCATCAATTGTTTTTGGATTTGGAAGATGACGTATCCTATAAAAAAGAGCTAAATCTTTTTCCCTGGTATTTTTTAACATAAACTTTTTAAAAGGTTTAACCGCCCTTTTAAATGCCTCTTCATATCCTATTTTTTTTTCTATATAAGGTTTTATTCCTTCATTATACGCCTTTTTTGCATACGGCTCCATTATAAAAAAAGTAAGCACAAGGGATAAACTAACAAGTAAAGTAGTAGGAGGTGATTGAGGAGTACCAAGTGCTTGACGTAAAAACCCAAAAACAACTAAAAGTCTAACAAAGCTAGTCATAACCAAAACAATACTTGGAGCTAACACTAAAAGTGTCATTAAAATAACTATATTAAGAGTAGTTACTAACTGCTGAGGCTCTTTTGGAGCAGTTAAAGATAAATTCACAACCGGTACCTGCGGAGTTGCTGCAAGAAGAATTATCGGAAAAATAAAAATCAACAACTTTTTCATTGCATCTTATCTAAAATAGATTTTTTTATCTCTTCTTCTTTTTTCTTTGCAAAAAACCATATCTCAACCCTTCTATTCTTAGCCCTTCCCTCAGGCGTTGCATTAGAAGCAATAGGATGATATTCCCCATATGCTGCTGCACTTAATTGTTTTGGATTTACCCCATCTTTTATTAAAATTCTAAGTACGCTAAGGGCTCTTGCGGCACTAAGCTCCCAGTTGTCTTTATAAGATTTTGGAGGAGGAAGGTTATCGGTAAATCCTTTTATTTGAATTTCGATATTTTTTGGTAAATATTCTTTAATAATAAGGGCAATCCTTTTTAAAAACAAAAGAGTATCTTCATTTGTAATTTTAGCGCTTCCGGGAGCAAATGTAATATCAGCCGGCAGCCTTATAAAAAAACCCTCTTCCCCTTCTTCTAATACAATAGAGGGCCCCTTTCCTCCTTGAGTAAATTCTTTAAATTCGGCAATAGCCTGAGAGAGTTTATTAACAGTCTGTGCTGTTTCTTCAGATTTTTGAATAGGAGTTGCTTTTTGAATTCTCTCTCTGCTAACTTCTGTTTGAGTTCCGCCCTCAAGTACGCTAAGCGCACCTGCAAGCGAACCTATTGCCTCTTTTACTTTTTTAGCATCCATTGTAGACATCGAAAGCAGCAAAACGAAAAAACATAAAAGAAGACTCATCAAGTCTCCAAATGTAGCAAGCCACTCCGGCATACACTCAGGACATTCACACTTACATTTTTTAGCCATTGTTTATCCTATTCAAACTGACTTTTTCTCTGACTTGGCGGTAAGAAACTTAAGAGTTTTGCTTCAAGCGTTCTTGGGTTATCTCCTGCCTGAATTGACATAATTCCTTCAATTATCATAGTCTTTGCCAAAATTTCATCATCATTTCTTAAATTAAGTTTATTTGCAATTGGAGAGCCGAAAATATTCCCAATCATAGCACCATAAAGGGTTGTCAAAAGGGCAACCGCCATCGCTGGACCAATAGCACTTGGGTCGGACATATTAAGAAGCATTGCAACAAGCCCGACAAGTGTCCCAATCATCCCCATAGCCCCAGCAAGTCCTGCCCAGTTGGAAAAAATTGAAGCCATTTTTTTATGTCTTGCATCCATCTGCTCTATATCAATCTCAAGAAGCTCTCTGATGGTATCCGGTTCATTTCCATCAACCGCCATTGAAAGACCCTTTTTTAAAAACTCATCCTCTTCATTTGCAGCAGCCTGTTCAAGAGAGAGTATTCCATCACGCCTTGCCTGAGTTGCATAATCTACAAGTTTTTTAATAAGCTCTTCATAATTTGGCTGATAGCTTGGTTTTATCGCAATCATAAAAACTTTTGCAAATTTTGTCATCATTTCCATTTTGTTTGCAATAAAAAGAGTCATAATAGACCCAAGCACAACAATCAATACTGATTGAGGGTCAATATACGGCCCAATACCAACCCCCATCGCCATTGCCGCAATAATAAGCCCAAGAGCTCCAACAAGTCCAATGACCGTTGCTAAATCCATTATCGCACCTTTATTTTTGATATAATATCGGCAAAAAGGATATCTATGTTACAAATAATTATTCTTGCTGCCGGTAAGGGTACACGTATGAAAAGTAAATCGGCAAAAGTTATCCACACTTTATGTAACAAACCTATGATTGAATATATTATTGAAGAGTCTTTAAAACTCACAAACACTATTGATATAGTCTTAAATCACCAGTTTGATAAAGTTAAAGAAATTGTATCAAAATATCCTGTAAATATCATTAAACAGGACCTTCAAAATTTCCCAGGCACAGGCGGGGCTGTAAAAGAAGTTAGTTTAAAAGGCGATAAAATCCTGGTACTTAACGGGGATATGCCTTTAATTACAGCAGATGAACTTAAAAAATTTCTTGAAGTTGATGCTGATATTGTAATGAGTGTTATGAAACTAAAAAATCCTGATGGATATGGAAGGGTTGTAATAAAAGAGGGAAATGTTTTAAAAATCGTAGAACAAAAAGACGCAAGTGAAGAAGAACTTAAAATTCCTTATGTAAATGCCGGGGTTTATCTTTTTAAAAAAGAAGTACTTGAAGAGTTTTTGCCAAAATTATCAAACAACAATAAACAAAAAGAGTATTACCTTACAGACATTATAGAAATGGCAGTAAAAAAAGGACTTAAAGTAAAAGCTATAGAAGTTGATGAAGAGAGTTTTAAAGGGGTAAATTCAAAAAAAGATTTAGCTGAAGCTGAGAAAATTATGTGCAGGCGTATAAAAGATTTTTGGATGCAACAAGGTGTTATTATGCATTTGCCAGATACTATTTATATAGACGCTTATTCAAATTTTGAGGGTGAGTGTGAAATTGGAAACGGGTGTGTTATTAAAAAATCAACTATAATTGAAAGTGAGATAAGACCTCTTAGTGTAATTGAAGAGGCTGTTATAAAAAACAGCGGTATTGGACCGATGGCAAGAATAAGACCAAAAAGCGAAATTATTGAGACTCACATAGGAAACTTTGTAGAAGTAAAAGCGAGCAGATTAAAAGGTGTAAAAGCAGGACATCTAAGTTACCTTGGAGACAGTGAAATTGATGAGGGAACAAACATAGGAGCCGGAACGATTACTTGTAACTATGACGGAAAAAACAAATACAAAACAAAAATAGGCAAAAACGTGTTTGTAGGAAGCGATACTCAGCTTATAGCCCCTGTTATTATAGAAGATGACGTAATGATAGCAGCAGGAAGCACTGTAAATAAAGACATAAAAAAAGGTTCTCTTGCAATAAGCAGAGCTCCTATTAAAATCATTAAAAATTTTTATTATAAGTTTTTCGGGAGAAAAGAGTGAATGTTTTAATAGGGGTAACCGGAAGCATTGCCATTTATAAAACGTGTGAGCTTATAAGACTTTTTGTTAAAAGGGGAGATAATGTAAGAGTTGTTATGAGTGAGACTGCTACTAAATTTATAACCCCCCTTACCTTTGAAGCCCTGACACGCCAAAAGGTGTTAATAGAAAAAAACGAAGACTGGTCAGGGGAGCTTAATCATATAGATTATGCAAAATGGGCGGATATTTATATAATTGCCCCTGCAAGTGCAAACACCATCAATAAAGCCGCAAACGGAATTAGCGATAATCTCTTGCTTCAAACATACCTTGCAACAAAAGCCCCTGTTTTGTTTGCCCCGGCTGCTAATACAAATATGTACCTTCATCCTACCACTCAAAATAGCTTTAAAAAATTAAATATTATCCAAGCAAACGCCGGTCTGCTTGCCTGTGGAGATGAAGGCATTGGCAAAATGGCAGAGCCAAGTGAGATATTTTTGAGGGCTTTAAGAGAAGTAAATAAAGAAAACTTTTGGCAAAACAAAAAAGTAGTGGTAACTGCCGGAGGCAGTATAGAAAAAATCGACGATGTAAGGTTTATTAGCAACTTCTCAAGCGGAAAAATGGGGGAAGCCTTAGCAAAAGCTTTTTATATAAAAGGAGCCGATGTTACCCTGATTTCAAGCAAAGAACACAACCTAAGCAAAGAGATAAAACAGATTAAAGTTTTAAATGCAAAAGATTATCTTAATGCAATCTTGCAAGAAAATCCTGATTATTTAATAATGGCTGCTGCGATTGTGGATTATAAGCCAAAATATACTCCCGGAAAACTAAAAAAAGAACAAATCGGAGATAAATTCTGCTTAGAAATGGAAAAAAACATAGATATTTTAGAAACTTTAAAAAACAAAACTTTTAAAAAAATAGGCTTTAAAGCAGAAAGAGATGAAAAAAATGCCCTTAAATACGCTAAAAATGCCCTTTATAAAAAAAATCTTGACGCAATTTGCCTAAACCTCTTAACAAAAAACGATTTTGGAAGTGATGAGAATGAAATTATCTTTATTACAAAAGACAAAGAAATAAAACTAATCCAAGATACAAAAGAAAATATAGCCTTTAAGGTTGTAGATGCTATTAGATATATCTAAAATAGGAAAAATCTTAAAAGAACAAAACAGACTATTATCCGTAGAATTTAATACTCAAATTCCTTTAAAAATAGAAGTAAAAAAAGAGATAAACCCGATAACTTATCTTATAAAACTTGGAAATAAAGAAATTGAAACCAAATCTTTTATCCCTTTAAAAGTTGGAAACAGATATTTAGCTAATGTAATTGAAAAAAAAGGAAAAATAACCATACAAAACCTAAAACCATATCCAAAACTGCTTGAACTTAGAAAAACTGCCTCTAATAAAAGAAACAGAATTTACAAAAGAGAAAATTTTAGAACATCTAAGTAATGCAAAAACTAAAGAGGAGTTTTTATTTTATGCTAATATTTTATTTGCATTTCAAAAAGGTATAAGACACATTTTT
The DNA here is from genome assembly GCA_027063075.1 of Nautiliaceae bacterium. GTDB lineage: Bacteria > Campylobacterota > Campylobacteria > Campylobacterales > Nautiliaceae > Caminibacter. The sequence continues at coordinate 15,948 of JAMOSM010000025.1, forward strand.
ATAAATGAAAAAAACAATAAAGCCATAATGCAGTTTAAATATGAGAAAAATTTAATTACATTTTATGCGGCTTTTAAATTTTTAGGGGAACTAAAAGGCAAAATAACACCGAATAAAGTAACTATCTATACCCAGTTTGAAAACGTTAAAAATTTACTTTTAGATAACAGCGATAAAATAGAAAAAAAAGTAGAAGTTTTTTTAGAAAAAAAAATAACACCTATTTTTGAATTTAAAAACTCATTAATTGATATAAAGGCTTAATTATGCATTTAGCAATTATTATGGATGGAAACGGGAGGTGGGCTCAAAAAAGAGGGCTTAAAAGAGTAGAAGGTCATAAAAAAGGGGCTGAAGTTGTAAAAGAAATTACCACATACTGTGCTAATAATCCGGAAATTAAAATCTTGACTTTATACGCTTTTTCAACAGAAAACTGGAAAAGACCAAAAATGGAAGTCGATTTTTTAATGAAACTTCTTGATAATTACTTAAAAAAAGAACTTCTAACTTATATAGAAAATGAGGTAAAGTTTGAAGTAATCGGAGATATTAGTAAATTTTCAAAAAATTTAAGAGAGAGAATAGAATATACAAAAGACAAAACAAAAAATTTTAAAAAATTAACCCAAGTATTAGCATTAAATTACGGAAGCAGAGACGAAATAACAAGGGCTGTTAAAAAAATGATAGAAAAAGAAGAAGAAGTTACACCAGAAAACATCCAAAAGAATCTTGACTTAAGCAGAGATGTAGACCTGCTTATAAGAACAAGCGGAGAAATCAGACTCAGCAATTTTCTTTTATGGCAAATGGCGTATGCTGAAATGTATTTTACAAAAACAATGTGGCCTGATTTTACTTCAAAAGAATTGGAAAAAATTTTAAATGAGTTTAAAAAAAGAGAAAGAAGATTTGGAGGTATTTAATGATATATCTGTTTTTATTTTTATTTGGAATAGCAATTGGAAGTTTTTTAAACGTTGTAATTTACAGAGTACCTCTTCAAAGAAGTATAATATCTCCTCCTAGCAGCTGCCCAAAATGTAACATCAAAATAAAACCTTGGCATAATATCCCGATATTAAGCTGGATACTATTAAAAGGCAAATGTGCAAATTGTGGTGAAAAAATATCAATAAGATATCCTATTATCGAATTTTTAACAGGAGTTTTAGCCGTTTTAGTGTTTTTTAAAATAAAACAGATAGATATTTTCTATTTAATAAATTTTTCTGTTTTTGCAACACTCCTTGCATTAAGTGTCATAGATTTAGACTATAAAGCAGTCCCGGATAGTCTGAATCTACTGGCTTTAACCTTAGCTTTTTTTCACTCCCCTGATATTTTAGAAAACCTTAAAAACGCCCTTTTAATGATGGGAGGTATGAGTCTTATTAGATATTATGTAAGTTTTTTTATAAAAAAAGAGGCAATGGGTGAAGGAGATATAATAGTCGGCGGAACAA
>JAMOSM010000026.1 GCA_027063075.1 Nautiliaceae bacterium
ATAATATTTTGGAAGAATTTACTCAAAGAACTTTTTTAAACTTCAACAAACAAAAATCAAAACTTATCACTCAGATAGATACATTACAACAAAATCATAGTAATTATTATTTTCTTACATATGTATTACATAGTAAAAACATAGCAAACAAGGCTATAAACAGCATACAAAAGCAAATCATTGCTAAAATCAAACAACAAGACAAAAACATTAAAATAATAGCATTTACTGTAATCAATAAAGAAGAATTAAAAAACCACTATGACAATATTCATCTTCATATCTTTGGTTTTACAGATAAAAGATTTAATAAAAATAAATTTTATGTGAAAAATAATAATATTAAACAGAATAAATTTAAAGAAAAATCAGAATATGAGATAAAAAAAGCGAGTCTTGGGATTGGGTATATACTTGATAGACACCTAATTTTAGGAGCTTATAATAATATTCAGTTTGAAAATTTCATAAATGTTAATGAATTAAAAGACAAGTTTAAATTTGATAAAAATCTATATGAGTATAAAAAGCATAAAGATAAGAAGATTGTAAGAATCACAAATATGCTTGAAATCTTAAAAAAGGACATTGAGAAGTGTTATAAGATTAAAAATTATTCTAAAATTCCAAGAATTAGAAAAAGAATTTTGAAACTTGAAGCGGAACTTTTGAGTCTTGAAAGTAAAAAAGAAGTAATCAGTAAATCAAAGATAAAAATCTTAGATTTTGTAAATAGTATATCACTCTTAAATAGTGTAAAAATAGGGCTTAAACAGTTATTTAAAAATATTCAAGACATTTGGGTGGCAGATAGAAAATTAGCAAGATTTGGAGTCTTAACATATGGTATATTTTAATTAATTATACAAGTTTTATTTATAATGTTTTTTGTTAATTCTAATTTATCTGTAGGATACCTATGTTTAATTTTTATTTTTTAGTGTTTTTTATCCATTTTCAATATTTATTTTCATTTTTTTTAGGATATAAACAAGGTTAAGGGGAGTAAAAAGTCATAATTTAGTTTAATATTCTTGCTTTAAAAACTTTAATAAAAGTCAAAAAGTCCTACTCCCTATATATATTATATATATAGGTTTTGAGAGGCAACCTAAAAAAAGAGATTTTTAAGAGAAATAAAAAAAGAATGTGAGCCAAAATAATTTCATTCACAGTTAGCTGTTGTTTGGTGGTGTGAAACCAGGATATAACAAAAAACAAATATAAAAAGAAAAAATGCGAAGCTCTTCCAATGATTTTCTTTAAAACTGCATGTCAAGCCTTTACTTATCTTTTAAAAATATGGCTTTATGCTACATGTGAAGCTCCGTAGGATCTGAATATGTATATAAAAAATAATTTTAAAAATAAGCACTGGGGCTTTACTTGTGAGGTTTTGAAGCTATATAATTTTATTGTATAGACTGGTTGAGACCAACAAAAACAACAAAAACATTCTTTTTCAATTAAAAATATCTCTTTTATTTTCATTATATAGGTCAAAATAAGCCAATTTTATAGGGTTTATAAGAAAATACTACTAAAAGACTGTAATAATATAAAATTTCACTTAATTTGTGGCTACTGATTTTAATAATAAAATAAGTAAAAATAGGGTAATGTGCATTATTTAAAATAATAATTCAGCTTTTAAATAAGTAAAATTATAAAATAAAGTTATAAGAAAACACCTTTTTAAAAAACCTCATAACTATCTCTTCAAGCTCTTTCTTTAATGCATCATCCAAATCTTCAAACTTTTTCATATTTTCAAGTCCTTGTATTTCACAGGTGTAAAATATAAATCCCTTTCTACATGGAGACCCATATGTCCTCTGACTTGTTCAAGTTCATCTAAACTCACATATCCCAGTTCTCGATCCAAACCATCGACCAAAGCAAAAAAAGTATTACTTTCAGGATCATACTCTAAGATGAACCAGCTCCATTGGGCATCAGCTAAAAAGAACTTAGCATAAATCATTTTCTCTTCTAACTCAATATCCTCACTACTGTAAAAAGGTGGGATAATTTCTCTTAGTTCATCTGTTAATAACTGCATATTTAAATTCTCCATTTAGATTAAATCAAATTCGGTTATCTCTCTATTTGAGATTGGCTCTTGTGAAATTTTTTCATTGCTGTATAAAGCTTTAAATTTAGCAAAGCTAAAATATCTACTGCTTTTTTCACTGTTAATATCTAAGACTTTTAAAACTCTTTGATGTACATTTTTTAAATCATTTGCATCTATTAAAAGTAGATTCCTTTTAACTGCTGATTCTATTTTTGTGTTGTTAAAGACATAGATTGGAGGACAACAGGCTTCATCAAGTCTTTTATCTATTGTTTCATCACTCATTTTTTACACCCATGAATTCATCAATATCTTTCTTCTTTATTTCTTCATTGAGCAAGCTCATTAATGATCTCTCTGGTGGGGAGTAATGTACATTCTGTTTTTTGAGTTTAACCTTGTGCATTCCGATAATGTCATCTATGATGAAGGATGCTTGTCTCTTTTTAAATGGGTCAATTAGTTTGACTATTGTTATCTCACCATCTTTATCTTTGAGTTCAATGGCTTTTTCTTTGTACAGGTATGGGTTAAACTGTATAACCTTATCTCTATGTTCCAAAGGTATATCTAACTTCTCATATAGTTTATTAATATGACAATATTTCAAAACTGCTTCAAAGACTTCATCCTCAACCAGAAACATTGGTTCTGCTAAATATTTAGTTTCACTATCTTTATGGTAGTACTCGAATGTTTCAAGTTTAGATGTCTCAAATTCTTGAAAATCTAAGGAATTAGCAAAAACATATGAAGAAGATAGGTTTTGAACTAAGGCATAGAAATTATCTTGCCCAATTTTATTTATCATTAGTTGATGATTTTGAAAAGCCAAAAAAAGCTCTACTTTTGACTCACGTAATATATCCGAATGTAAAGAGCCAAAGTCTCTATTTATCACTTTTTGGGCCTCATCAATAAATAC
>JAMOSM010000027.1 GCA_027063075.1 Nautiliaceae bacterium
AAAAAAGAGTCTGCTAATTCCCCATTTGGATAAGTGTTTGTATAGTATAAAACTAAAGATATAATTGCCATCATTGTTAATAAGATTTTTCCTGATAAAGTTTCCATAATTTTTCTCCTTTTTTTTGAGTTAAAATAATTAACTCTTTTTCTTTTATAATTATACTAAAACTTAATAAGTAATGTTATAACGGGGTAATAAGAAATTAACTAAATTTAAGCCCCTGTTTTAGGGGTTTGTAGGGGGTTATTTCTTAGAAATATTTGTTAATATTTTATAGTTTTTTAATAATTTTCAAAAATTTAAATATCTCTGTTTTTCTTCTTAGAATTTTGATTGAGATTGTTTAGTTTGATGATGTTGTTCATGGTAATTGATGTGGTTAGTTTAAGAAGATGGAAGGAAGCTATTAAAAATATAGTTAAAACTAATCAGATTATCAATATTATTTGCTACATAATACCGTGAATTTTAATAAATTTCAGCCTTATTTACCAATTCCTTACATTTTTCTTAAAAGCTTCTTATTACTTAAACTAAGTTGATAGTGATTAACGATCGGCAATTTAGTAATAAGTAGCTAATCAAGGTTGAAAAATTTATAGTCTAATCATAAAAACAATAAAAAACTAAAATGAGGTAAAAAACATGTGTAAACCAGTTATAAAATGGGTTGGTGGAAAAAGACAACTTATAAACGATATAAAGACAAATATGCCACGAAAGTATAATAGGTATTTTGAACCTTTTATAGGAGGTGCTGCTCTTTTTTTTGAATTGAAGCCAAAAAATGCTTTTATTAATGATTATAATAATGAATTAACTAATTTATATGAGATTATTAAGAGTAAACCAAAAGAGCTTATAGTAGATCTAAAAAAACATAAAAATAGTGAAAAGTACTATTATGATTTAAGAGCTTTAGACCGAGATCCACAAAAATATAAAAAAATATCGAAAGTAAAAAAAGCAAGTAGATTTATTTTCTTAAATAAAACAGGATACAATGGGCTTTATAGAGTTAATCAAAAAGGTCAAAATAATGTTCCTTACGGTCGTTATGTAAATCCTACAATTTTTGAAGAAGAGAATATTTTGGAGTGTAGCAAAAGACTTCAAAATACTACAATAATGACAGGTGACTTTGAAAATATAAAAGAGCATATACAAGAGGGTGATTTTATCTATTTTGATCCACCTTATGTTCCGCTCAATGCGACCTCTAATTTTACAGCTTATACAGATAAAGGTTTTAATGAAGATATGCAGTTTAAGCTGAAAGAATTATGTGATTATATTGACGCTAAAGGTGCATATTTTTTACTTTCAAACTCCTATATAGATTTTATTTTAGACTTATATAAAGATTACCAAATTGTTATAGTAGAAGCTAACAGAGCTTTAAACTGCAAGGCAAATGATAGAGGAAAGATCAAAGAAGTTTTAGTAAAAAATTACTAAGGCTTTTAAATTTGATTTAGAAACCTTAATCCTGATCTTTCTACAATCTGTTTCAAAGCACATTTTTAAGCAACTTTCAACTCATCTTTATGATCGAAAAAGTCTTTTACGCACTCTTTTCTTTCTGCCATTTTTGCAAGCATATCATCACTTAAAACATCTAAAATATGATTAGAAGTATTAACCATATATCTTATTTGCCACTCAACAACATCTTTAAAATCATTGTTTACATAAACAAGATTTGCTTTGTCTTTTAGCTCACTTAAAAACTGCTCTTTTAGACCTATGAAGCATTCGTCAAAAATTTCTAAATTACAACCGCCTGCTGATTTAAAAACTTCTAATAATTCATCTTCAATTATCTCAATTGTTTCATCAAAATTTAATATATTTTCTCTCATTTTCTTCTTCTCCTGTTTTGTTTTTTATTAGTCTTTATAACTATGTTTAACCCTTAAAGGGCTGTTTAACTTTCTTTTGACAAGAGATAATATATAACTGCCAAAATTATTAGACTGAATCCGATTGTTTTAATTATTGTTATTGTTTCCATAATTTGCCTCCTTGATTTTTTGTATTTGCTTGTTTAGATTTAGTATAAAAGCTTCCATCTTTTTATGCCGCCATTGTTTCGTGTTCAATGTCTTCTAAAAAGATTTCTTCTTCTATTAAATTTATAAGTTCTTCGTTGTCAATTTTGCCGATTTTGTTTAAAAACTCAACTCGTTTTTTTTCCGTTGTAAGCTCGTTTATAAGCTGTAATATTGCTATATAAAATTCCATAATTAAACTCCCCAACCTCTTGAGCTTGTGCTTAAGTCTATATTTAAAAAAGCTGAAAATGCTGGTAAAACGATTGCCGCCGCGATTGTAATTGCTATAAATGATTGATATAAAACTGTTTCCATTTTACACCTCCTTTTTACTTGGTATTTGAGCTAAGATTGCTTCAGCTTCTTTGATAATTGTTGTTAAAGTTCTCGCTGTTTTTCTATCTTCATTTACATATATTTTTTTGTATGTATAAACATTTCTTCTACTCATTTCAATATCAAAATTAAGTTCTACTGTTAAATCGATTTTTTCAGATTTAAAGCTATCTTTGTATTCCGCTTCTTCCTCTCTTCTCAATCTTTCACTTCCATTACCAAAATCTCCTTTCCAGAAATAACAACCATTATAGTCGCTGGTGTGTTTTGTAAAGCTATCAATAACACTTATTAAGTATTCTAAATCACTTTTTATTCTTTTGTTTTTTCTGCCGTCTTTTGCAGCAACCATAAGTTCTTTTCCGTTTTTTATGTGTGTAAATTTTTTCACAATTTTCTCCTGCCCGTTTTTGCGGGACTTTTATTATTTTGATGTTCTGTTATAAAGCTGAAATAAAAAAAATACAAGAACTTAATAAGTTTTGTTAAAGAATTGTGAAATTCTTTTGCTCTTTTAGATTAATTTTCTTTTTTAAGTTTAAATTAATTTTAAGCTACCTTTAAGGCTTGATTATAAGGTAAGACGATAAAATACCTTCGGAAG
>JAMOSM010000028.1 GCA_027063075.1 Nautiliaceae bacterium
GTTGGCATTTTCCTTAAATCCTCAATAGTATATCCTTCAACAGGAATATGAGTCCTTTGTTTTTTTTCATTTGAGTTGTTTGAATTATTATTTTCCTGATTTTGAGTAGAATTTTCTACTTCAACTTTTTTTTCCATATGATTTTATCCTTTGTAGAATTTGGAGTAGTTGTTTTTGCGATTTTAATTAAATAATTTTCCTTTGTCAAGTTAATAAACTTGTAAAAAAGAGTTGACAATAATGTTAAAATTAGATTAAATCTTATTGTTATAATTTAACAAAAATTTTATCTATGTTAAAAGGTAGGGAATGAAAAAGGTTATTATCTTTTTAACAATATTGGCTAATTTATACGGATTTTGGGGCGGAGGAGGAAGCTCCGATGATAGTTCAAACAGCAGTTGTGAAGTAAAAGATGGAATTGTGGTAGTGGATGATGACGGGAATGAATGTAATACCGAGTGTAAATCAATAAAAGACGCTCTTGGAGTCGTAAATGATGGTGATAAAATCGTTGTTTGTAAAGGTGAATACAGTGATACATTGGATATTACAAAAGCCGTAACAATTGAAGGTAATTTAAGCTCTGGAGATATAGATAATATTCATCAGACAAGCAGAGTTAATATAAAAGCAGATGGAGTCACTTTAAAAAATTTCTTTATCGATTATAACTACGAAGCTATCGCAATAGAAAATGATACTATAAGCGCAACTATTGATAATATGCACGTAAAAGGGGGAAAAGCTCTTTATATTACAAACGCTAAAGATGTAAATGTAACAAATTCAAAACTAGAGTCAAAATATGAAAACATATATATAACAAGCGGAAAAATTCACAACCTCTATATTAACGACACAAACATTTCAGCAGACGGAAAAGCAATATTTTTAAAAGAGGTAAATGATGCAAACATTACAAACACTTTAATTTCATCAGGAGATGTAGGAGTTCTGTTTGCAGATGACGGAGATGGGCACGATATTAATTTATCAAATGTTACAATAAAAGCAAAAAATCAGGCAATACTCTTAAAAAATGTAAATGATGCAAACATTAAAGATTGTGAAATAAATTCAACCGATAGCGATGCTATTGTATTTGGAGATAAAAAAGGGCACGATTTAACAATTTCAGATTCTGCAATTAACGGAAATGACCACGGAATTTTTATTACAAACGCAAACAATGCTTATATTTATAACACTAATACAACGGTAACTACATACGAGGGGCTTTTATTTGGATGTAAAAGCGGTAATAAATTAATAGTTGATGGAAGCTATTTTTATAAAAAAGAAGATTCAAAAGACCCATCAAATGTTATTATTGTAAGAGGAAGTGCTAAAATTAAAAACACAAAAATTATTGACAAAGAAACAGTAGGGCTCTTAATAAGTCTTAACACTTCTCAAACTTGTGATACGGATGTAAAGGTTGATAGAGTCGATATTATAAATTCTGAAATACAAGCGGATAAAAAAGAAGCTCTTTTTGCTAATAATGTAGATACTTTAAACCTTAAATATTCAACAATTACTGCACCTGATGCTACTAACGGAGCTATTTATATAGAAGATGCAAAAAAAATTTATTTTTATGACAATAAAATAGACAGCGGAGATAGTGTTTATGGAGTTAATATAAAAACTACTAATTTAGATGATTCTTACATTTACAAAACCATTTTCAATAAAGATAAAACAGGTAAAGATTTTTATTCTAAAAATGATAAACTATTATTGAGATACAACTGTTTTTATGGGAATGAAATAGATTCACTAATAGATGAAGGAGATAAAACCGGATTTGACAGAAACTTTTATTATGATGTAAATGATACTAACAACAACGGTGCCATAGACGCAGGAGATAGTGATAAAATAAAAGATAAAGTTAATGATGACCATTATTTAAAAGCCTGTAATGTAATACCGGAGTGTGAATTATTTAAAAGTGCTCTTTATAGTTTTAAAAGAATTCAATTTAATTCAGGACAAGCTTGTAATTCACCGGTAGTTTATTCTGATGAGTCTGATAAAGTAAATGATAATTTTACCTGTTCTGATAATTTAGAGTGTAGCGATGAGACTACTTGTGAGGTAAAACCTCTAAACTCTTTACCTTATATACCGGATTTATTATCTTCAGATGAAAGTTACAGCATAGACAATGACTGTGATTACGACAACGGAAAATGTTATTTAACCCATACTAACTATAAAACCAATACAAATGATTTTAATAACAAAACTCCAGAAGTCATAACTTTTGAAGCCACTGAAGAGTGTGAGGGAAATAGAAACGAAAAATGTATGACATTAGGGGATATGACCCTTCAAAATAAAACATTTACTTTAAAATTCAAACCGGGTAATTACTACTTTAAATCTTTAAATATTAACTCCGATACAACTATAGAACTGCCAGAAGGCGGAAGTGTTAAAATATTTGTAGAAAACAACGACTTTAAAATAAGAGGTGATATAAATAAAGACGGTAACTCTACCGACTTATTTATATACACACACGGTAATATTTTAGTAGAAAAAGAATCAACAGTAAAAGCTTATATTTATACAGCTTCAGACTTTAATGCAAACAATGACATTACATTATATGGAGCTTTAGAAACAGAAGGAAATATGGGAGGAAAAGGAACTTATATCTATACAGGTTTTCCTGGGTCTATATTCCCTCAATGTTTAAGCTCTTCATCTGCTTCAGGCGGATTTTATGACATATATGATGTGGATAAATCTGACAAAGAAAACAATGCAAACGGTAAAATAGGAGATATTTCAGCAGAAGACAGAAACATTACTACTAAAATTGTAGGTCAAAAGTTTGATTTAATATTTGCAAGTTTAGATACAGACAATGAGACATTAAAAGTTCATACAAATAAAGATGGAAATAACATTTACATAAAATATGGAATTGCAAGCTGCAGCGCACCAGATTCATCAGATTGTAAAGAAGTTTATAAAAGCGATGAAGTAGTTTTTGATAAAAAAGAAATAAACAAAAACTTTACAATCTCACAACCGGTTAGATATGCAGCCGCTTTTGTAGAGGCTTGTGTTATTAAAAATGATAACAATGTAACTTTTTATAGTTATGATGATTGTAATAACAATACAGACTGCAGTGACAATAAAAAATGTTTAGTCAAATTTTATTCAACAGACAAGTTTGCTATAAGACCAGCAAAATTTACTATAAACATAAATTCTCCTATTATAACGGCAGATAATTTTAATATAACTTTAAAAGCTTTAGATGAAAATAACAACACTGTAAAAAATTATAACGATTTAGTTTCATTAAACGATGGAAATGTAACCATTGAAATAAAAGAAAAAAAAGATAACTGTTATACCGGAGATTTATCATTTGAAGACAAAAACTTTATAGACGGAGAAGCAGAAATAAATGCAAAATACAGTGAAATTGGAGAAGTTAATTTCACAGTCAAAGAAGTAGAAGGAAAAGAGTTTGCAAAAATAGATATGGATGATACCCCTGATGAAAAAAGATTTATTACCCCTGAGACAATAGAAGTTAAGTTTTTACCTTATAGTTTCAAAATAGAAGGAAATTACAACGATTTCAAAGACAATTTTACTTACTTATCAAATGATTTAAATATGTCAAGTAAGTTAAATCTGACTTTAACAGCAGTAAATAAAGATAATAACACTACAAAAAATTATAAAAAAGAGTGTTATTCAAAAGATGTAAATGTTACTTTAAAACATAATACTGATTTAAATTCAGATACCATTATCGCATTAATATATGATACAAATTATTTTTCAAAAGACGACCCTATTAAATTTACTTTGAAAAAAGAAGACTTTAATGACGGAAAAATAGAAAAAACAATAAAAATCAACCTAAAAAAAGACTATAAAAAACCTGTAGAGCCTTTTGAATTAACTATTACAGAAATAGAGGCTAAAGATGAAAACACTTCCGGCAAAAATGATTCATTTAACCAAACAGCCCATTTTATTTATGGATATTTATTTGTAAAAAGCGTAGGCGTATATAATTCAAAAGAAGCTAAAACGGAAGGAATTTTTTATAAATATCAAAACGGCTGGATAAAAAATAAAAACCATACAACAGAATTTGGAGATATAAACATATCAAATTCTTACTATCCTGATAATATAGAATTATCTCAAAACACTATAAATGAAGGGAAAGAAACTTTAACAATAAAAACAACACACTCAATTCCTTATAAAGCAAAAATTCACCTTTCAATTCCAAGCTGGTTATGGCATCATCCGTTAGCAAAAGAGTATAAAGACCCAAGCAAAAATAATCTAGATTGTTTAACACACAGATGTTTTAACACATCTTTTAAACTAATCTCATCAGGATGGAGCGGAATTGGTCAAGAATCAAAAAAATATAATGAAAAAAATGCAACCACAAATGTAACATTAAAACAGGAGACAAATGAATCAAAAGTTGAAGTTAAAAAATTATACTGGTAACATAAGAGTTGATAAATTTTTGGCAAAAGAACTGAACGTTTCAAGAAACCAGATAGAACAGTTAATAAAAAAAGAAGCGGTTAAGGTTAATAACAAAGTAATTAAAAAAGGAGGGGTTAAACTCTCTTTAAATGATGAAATAGAAATAACTCTGCCTAAAAAAGAAGAAAAAGAGACAAAAAGGGCTGAATTTAAAATTCCAGTCCTTTATGAAGACGAAGATTTAATGGTAATAAACAAACCACCCGGAATTGTAGTCCATCCAGCTCCAAGCTACAAAGAGCCAACCCTTGTGGATTGGCTAAAACAAAAAGGCTACTCACTCTCAACCATTGCAGGAGATGAAAGGTTTGGAATAGTTCATAGAATTGACAAAGAAACAAGCGGGGCTCTTGTAATTGCAAAAAACAACAAAGCCCACGAATTTTTAAGCTCTCAGTTAAAAGACAAGTCAATGGGAAGATATTATCTTATGCTGTTAAACGAAGCATTAAAAGAACCAAAATGTGTTAATGCACCAATTGCAAGAAATCCAAAAAACAGGCTTAAAATGGCAATAATTAAAGGAGGGAGGGAAGCTAAAACACTTTTTGTGCCAATAGACAAAAATCTAACCGCCGCAAAACTTTATACCGGAAGGACCCATCAGATAAGAGTACATTTAACAAAAATCGGAAGATATATTTTAGGAGATAAAACCTACGGAAAAAAAGAACAGAAAACACCAAGGGTAATGCTTCACGCAAAAGAGGTTTTTTTCACTCATCCAAACGGAAAAAAACTTAGTATAATAGCGCCTCTGTTTGATGATTTTAAAAGTTTAATAAAAGGATACAATTATGAAGAAAATAATAACCTTAGCCCTGTTTTTACTCCTTATGAGCGGATGTGTAAGCACGAATAAACCAGCGCCAAAATCAAACCCCAAACTTCCTACAGTAAAAAAATTTAAAGCATATCCTGATAGAAATGCAATGGCTCTTTTTTGGAAAACAGTCCCTTCAATGAGTGGCTATTATATTCAAAGGTACTCTTTTAAAAAGCACAAATGGATACAAATTGCCACAATAAAAGACCCTTATAAATCAATATATGTAGATACAGATTTAAAACCAAACACCCTTTACAAATATAGAATCGCAACATTCAATAAACAAGGAATTCCATCTCTAGCGGTTGAGACAAAATCAAAAACCTTGCCCCCGATTTCACCTGTTATTCCACTTGAAGCAAAACCTTTAGCAAAAGGTATGGTAAAAATAATATTCAGACCTCATATGAATGAAAGAGTAAAAGAGTATGAAATACAAAGATTTAACGATAAAAATGCAAAATGGGAGTTATTAAGTATCTTAAAACCCCGATTAAATGTTGAATTCATAGACAAAAACCTAAAAGACGGCAAAATATACAAATACAGAATAATTGCAAAAAGCTTTGATAACATTACTTCATACCCTTCAAAAACCATCGTAGCTTCAACATACCCAAAACCGCCTGTTGTTACAAATGTAAAAGCAAGTGTAAATTTACCTAAAAAAATAGTAATTACCTTTTCAAAAGTCAAAGGAGCGGCTTATTACAAAATTTACAGAAGCCTTTTTCCAAAAGGAGAGTTTAAATTCTATAAAACAACAAAAAACACCTCTTTTACAGATTATATAGGAGAGGATGGAGCAACTTTTTATTATAAAGTAACCGCCGTATCTCCATACAAAACAGAATCTCTTCTTTCAAATTCAATAGTAGTTATGGGTGAGACACTGCCAAAACCTTCAAAGCCAATCGTATCAACAAACATAAACAAAAACAAAATAGAATTTATTTTTACATCACCTGATAACAGGGCACAGAAATATCTGATTGTAAAAGTCACCCATCTTGGAATATTTAAGAAAAAAGAACAAAAATTTATAACAGAGAAAAACAGTTTTCAAGACACAATAGACCCTAAGAAAAAATATACCTATTATATATATGAAGTTGATAAATATGGTCTTATATCTCAAGAACCGGCAGAAATAAACATAGGAGACTAAATGCCACATATTGTAATAGATAAAATAAAAGATATTTCATATCCCCAAAAAATCGGGGATGTTGAATTTTTATTCAGAGCTGAAAACCTAATAGGAGTAAAAACAAACAATGCAAAATTTTTAATCACTTTTTATAAAAAGGACAAAGGCTATATTGTAAAATATGATAAAATTACACGACCGATAATTAGTGAAATTAAAAAGGCATATGAAGCTTTCATAAAATTAAATGAAGCTGAAGTTTTGTTTGAAAATATAAAAGGTATAAAAGAAAAACTCCTAAACAAAAACCTGCTTGATATTACAAGCGATTTAAGCGGAATTGATATTGTAGAAGTAGGTTTTGGAAGCGGAAGACACCTTATACATTTAGCAAAAACAAACCCTGATAAAACAATCCTTGGAATAGAAATTCACAAACCTTCAATTGAACAGGTTTTAAAAAGAATAGAATATGAAAAAATTAAAAATATAAGAGTATTAAATCACGATGCAAGAATAATTTTAAGTAAAATCCCATCAAACCAGTTAAGTGAAATTTATGTTCATTTTCCGGTTCCTTGGGATAAAAAACCTCACAGACGCGTAATAAATAAAGATTTCATAAACGAATCAAAAAGAACATTAAAAAAAGACGGTTTTTTACATTTAAGAACAGACAGTGAAAACTATTTTAACTATTCGCTAAATGAGTTTTTAGATTTTGATAAAACTGAGCTTAAAATCAGAAAAAATATGCCTTATATTGTATCAAGCAAATATGAAGACAGATGGAAAAAACTAAACAAAAACATTTATGATATTTATATGATAAATTATGAAATATCACCTCCTGTTAAAGAAGAATTTGATTTTTCTTTTAAAAATAGATTGCATATAAACGATTTCAAACCAAAAGTCTTTGATAAATTTGTTATTCATATTGAAAAAGTTTTTAAAATAAATAACGAAAAAGAGTTAATACGTCTGACATTAGGAAATTTTAACAGACCAGAGCATGTATATATTTTAAACAAAGAAAAACCTGAATACTTTAAACTTCCAGCACCTATTAAAGAAAATTACTTAGCGCATTTGAAATTAAGGGAGCTTTATGAACTTAGTAAAAGCGAATAATTTAACTCTAGCTTATAACTCAGGAGTTATTATAAAAGAATCAACTTTTACAATCAACGAAGGTGATTTTGTTTTTTTAACAGGTGTCAGCGGAAGCGGAAAAACAACACTTATCAAAGCAATGTACGGAGAAATAAAACCAAAAGGACTTTTACAGATAGGTCCTTATAATATGGGCACCATATCAAAATCAAAATTGACAAAATTAAGAAGACATATGGGAATTGTCTTTCAGGATTACAAATTAATTCCCGAATGGAACATTTTAAGAAATGTAATGCTTCCTCTGTTTATTAAAGGATATGACAAAAAAATTGCTGAACAAAAAGCTTTAGAAGTATTAAAAAAGGTAAAGCTCTCACACAAAATTGACAAATTTCCAGCAGAACTCAGCGGAGGAGAACAGCAAAGAGCAGCAATTGCAAGAGCTATTATCCACTCGCCCGCAATTATTTTAGCAGATGAGCCAATAAGCGGGCTTGATGAATATTCAGCCTCTCTTGTTATGGATTTATTTATTATGGCCAATAAAATGGGAATTACAGTATTAATAGCCTCACATTCCCTGCCAGGAGATTTTAACATATCCTATAAGCACCTTCATATAGAAAAAGGAAAAATTTATGAACTATCTTAAAAGCCATATAACTCTTATCTTAGCCTTAGTTTCTATTTTATTAAGTATTTTTTTATTCAGAATATTTAATAAAATCCTTTTTTTATATGAAAAAAATATCGTAAATAATTACTCAATAGTAATAGTTTCAACTTCTAAAATTGAAAATCTAAACTATCCTGAAATTGAAAAAATAACTCCCATAGACATTAAAGACCAGATACAAAGACTGCAGCAAAAATATAAAAATATAGACTTTTCAAAAATAGACCTTCCCTATTTTTACAAACTTACATTAAAAAAACTCCCAAGCCCAAAAAAACTTGAAAAATTAAAAGAAAGACTAAAACAAAAAGCCTTTGTAAAAAGAATTTTAACCCATTCAAGTTCTCAAACAAAAATATACAACCTACTAATGCTTTTAAAAATACTTACAAAAATGTTTATGGTAATTGTAGGGGTGTTAGGATTTTTACTTATTGTAAAACAGCTTGAAGTATGGAAGCTTTCTCACTCTGAGAGAATGTATATAATGGAACTTTTTGGGGCCCCTTTTTGGCTAAAAGGGGCGGCTTTGTTTAAAATAGCCATTTTAGACTCTCTAATAGCAATAATCTTAACTGTAAGTTTTGTCTATTTTATAACAAATTCTTTTCTTTTTACAAAGATAATTTCGGATTTAAATATAATTTTACAGATTGATTATATAAAAGAGTTTCTATTGCTTTTAGTAATATCTTTTTCAATATCTTTAATTTCATCAATAATAGTGGTGGTGTCTAAGAAATGAAAAGAGCGATAATTTTTTTATTCAGCGTTTTTTTATTTGCAAACATTCATACAGAACTTAAAAACACAAAAACAATAATTTCAAAAATGAACACAAAACTTGATATCTTAGCAAAAGAAATTGCAAAAAAACAAAGAAACATAGATTTATTGAATAAAAAAATCTATCTTTTAAATAAAGAAATTCAAAAACTTCAAAACGAACTCAAAAATTCAAACAAAACATTAGGAGAACTTATAGACTTGCAAAAAGGATACAGGTTAAAACTAAAAAAGATAAAAGATGAAATAGATAGTTTTTTATCTACTAACTATTATTTAAACTCTAAAGATGTTGATAACGTAAATGATTTAATCTATAACGAACTCTCAAAAAAAGCCCTTGATATCTATTCAGTAAAAATAGAAAAACTTGCAAAACAACAAGAAATTTTAAAAAAAGAGATAAAAAAAACGGCTGAAAGAATATTAGCCATTACTCAAAAACAAAATTTACTAAAAAAGAAAAAAAACAGACTTCTTTCTCTGCTTTATCAAAGAAAAAAAGAGGTAAAATCTTTAAAAAGAAAAAAAGAAGAGTATAAACAAAAACTTTTAAGTATGATACAAAAAGAAAAAAACCTTCAAAACAAATTAAAACAACTCTTGATTATTAAAGAACAAAAATACAAACCTGTTTATTATACCTACAGAGGAATGAAAACAATAGCCCCTATAAGAGGAAAAGTAATAAAAAAATTTGGAAGTTATATAGACCCGGTTTATAAAATAAGAATTTACAATGATTCAATTACAATAAAACCATTTAGACAAAATGAAGTTGTAAGGGCTATAATGCCGGGAAAAGTAGTTTATATAGGAGAGGCAAACAATAAAAAAATAATAGTTTTAAAACACAAAAACAATGTTTTTAGCATTTATGCAAACCTTTCAAAAGTATCCCCTATTTTAAAAAAGGGGTTTTATGTAAAAAGAGGACAGATTATTGCAAGGGTAAAAGATACACTTGAATTTGAAATTACCTATAAAGACAAGCCTATAAACCCTTTAAAAGTAATAAAGCTTAAATAATTTGGTAAAATACCATTTTAAAAAGGGCTTTGTATGACAAGAAAAGAAAATAGAATCTTAATTAAATTTTCAGGTGAAGCCTTAGCAGGTGAGAATGGTTTTGGAATTGACACAAAAACACTTAAATATTTAGCAGATGAAATTAAATCGGTTGTTGAAGAGGGATATGAAGTAGCAGTAGTAATTGGAGGAGGCAACTTCATAAGAGGAGTAAGCGCAGCAAAAGACGGAATAATAAGAAGAACATCAGGCGATTATATGGGAATGCTTGCAACTGTAATAAATGCGGTTGCTATGCAAGAGGCGCTTGAGAGCGATTCAATTCCTGTAAGAGTTCAGAGTGCTATTAAAATGGAAGAAATTGCAGAAAATTTTATAGTAAGACGAGCTATTAGACACCTTGAAAAAGGAAGAGTTGTAATTTTTGCAGCCGGAACAGGAAACCCATTTTTTACAACAGATACCGCAGGAGTGCTTAGAGCTAGTGAAATTGGAGCAAGCAAAATCATAAAAGCCACAAAAGTAGATGGAATTTATGACAAAGACCCTAAAAAACATCCTGATGCAAAGCTTATTAAAGAGCTTACATATGAAGAAGCTTTAAAAGACAATATAAAAGTAATGGACGATACGGCAATAGCTCTTGCAAAAGAGAATAAACTGCCGATAATTGTATGTAATATGTTTAAAAAAGGAAATCTTTTAAAAATTCTAAAAAACGAACCTGATGCTGTATATTCAATTGTAAAGGAGAAATAATGAGAATAGAACAAATTAACGCAAAAGCCCTTGAGAGAGTAAATTATGACAGATATCTTCTATCTCAAGCAGTGGCAAAAAGAGTAAATGAACTTTTAAACGGAGCAAAACCTTTAATTGATTTACCTAAAAAAAATATGCAACTTACTGAAATAGCAATTATGGAAATTGCTGAAGGTCTTATTAAGGTAAAAGAGATTTGAAAACAGATTTTTTAGAACTGCTTGAAAAAATAAAAAAGGTTAATACAACTGATAAAGCCTCATCTTTGTTGTTATCAAGGGTAAATACTCCAAAAATAAAAAAAGCCCTTGATTTTGCCATAAAAGCTCACGAAGGGCAAAAAAGAAAAAGCGGTGAAGATTATGTAATACATCCTATTTTAGTGGCTACAATAACAAGCTATTTTAACGACAGTGAAGATGTAATTATTGCAGCACTTTTACACGACGTTGTAGAAGACACCTCATATACAATCTACTATATAAAAGATGAATTTGGTCAAAACGTGGCAAATTTAGTAGAAGGACTTACAAAAATTGTAGAAATAAGAGATAACTCTTTAATTCCTTCAACTTCAAATGAAAAGCTTGCAAAAAGTGCATTAACATTTAGAAAAATGTTAATAAGCTCAATAAAAGACATAAGAGTATTATTAATAAAACTTTGTGATAGACTCCACAATATGCTAACACTAGATGCCCTGCCTCCTCACAAACAAAAAAGAATAGCAGAAGAGACGCTTGTAGTTTATACACCTATTGCCCACCGTCTTGGAATTGCAACTTTAAAAAACATACTTGAGGATTTAGCTTTTAAATACCTTTTACCTCGGGAGTACAAAAAAATAGACACTTATATAAAAGAAAACAGAGAACACTTACAGCTTAAATTAAACTCTTTTATTCAAAAAATAGAAAAACTTATGCTTGAAAATGGTTTTAAAGAAAATGAGTTTGAGATAAAAAGCAGAATAAAACACTATTACTCAATTTTTCTTAAAATGCAAAAAAAAGGCATATCTATTGAAGAGGTTTTAGATTTATTAGCTGTAAGAATTATTGTTAAAAAACCACTTGAATGCTATAAAACATTAGGGATTGTACATTTAAACTTCAGACCTCTTATATCAAGGTTTAAAGATTACATAGCTATACCAAAAGAAAACGGATATCAGACAATCCATACAACAGTTTATAATAAAAACTCTATTATAGAAGTACAGATAAGAACTTTTGATATGGACAAAAACGCCGAATTTGGAATAGCAGCTCACTGGAAATATAAACTAAACACAGCTATGCCTAACACAAAATGGATTGAAGATATGAAATTTGATGAAAATATTGAAGATTTTTATGAACTTGCAAAAAACGACCTTTATAGCGACGATATCGTAGTATATTCGCCTAAATTTGACACATTTACTCTTCCTCTTAACGCAACGGCACTTGATTTTGCATATGCAATTCACACTGATATAGGCAACAAAGCCATAAAAGCCTTTGTAAATAAAGAAGAAGTCTCTTTACTTCATCCGCTAAAAACAGGAGATATAGTAAGAATTGAAACAGGCGACGAAATAATCCCAAGATGCAGCTGGATAAATGCACTAAAAACAAGTAAGGCAAAATACGAGCAAAAAAAACTCTGCCGTCAAAAAGAAAAAGAGATAAACAGAAAACTTGCAATTGCAATCTTAAAAGGTATTTTCGATTTAGATTCTTATAAAATAAGAGCTTTAATAAAAGCCAACCATCTATGTGAAAATATTCCGAAAATAGTTGATGATAAAAATTTCTTAAAAGAAGCAGTTAAAAAACTTTATCAAACAATTAAAAAAAGAAATCTTCTTTATTTTAAAAACATAAAACTAAAAGAGTATGAATTTGGAAATATCAGGGTAATTAGCAACAAACCTATTTCAGAAATAGTTTTTAACCACTGCTGCCATCCAAAAACAGAGGATAAAATACTTGGGCTTTTAAACAAAAAAGAAGTTGAAATTCACCATAGATTTTGTAATAATGCCGAAAAAAAATTGACAAAAGCTGTAGCTGTATATGTAGAGTGGATTCAAGATTCTCAAAACAGATTTTTCTTATCAGTAAGACTCCCTAATAAAAAAGGAGAGCTTAGTAAATTTATAAACTTTTTAACAAAATTTAATATTTTTATTCATTCAATTTCTCTTGGAAAAGACTCAAACAACTGCCAACTTGAAATTGAATTTGATAGTAAAAATTATGACAAAATAAAAGAAAAAATAAAAAAAGAATACACCTTAATAGAATTTGTACCAATAAAGGATGCATACAATGGATAAACTAAAAAAACACCCAGACCTTAAAAAAGCAATGGCTGAAATTAAAAGGGGAAGCAGCGAAATAATCGGAATTGAAGATATAGAAAAATTAGTAAATAGATTCTTACATACAGGTGAAAGATTTACCATAAAAGCAGGTTTTGACCCAACAGCACCAGATTTACACTTAGGTCATACAGTTTTACTCCAAAAACTCAAAACATTTCAAAAATATGGAGCAAAGGTTCAGTTTTTAATTGGAGACTTTACAGCTCAAATCGGTGACCCTACAGGCAAAAGTAAAACAAGAAAAATGCTAACTCCTGAAGAAGTTAAAAAAAATGCACAAACTTATAAAGACCAGGTCTTTAAAATACTTGATAAAGACTTAACAGATGTAGTATTTAACTCTGAATGGCTAAACGCCCTTGGAGCTGCCGGAATTGTGGAACTTACCACAACTTACACCGTTGCAAGAATGCTAGAAAGAGACGATTTTGAAAAAAGATACAAATCAAACACTCCAATCGCCATAAGTGAATTTATTTACCCTCTTTTGCAGGGATATGATAGTGTTGCACTAAAAAGTGATATAGAAATTGGAGGGACTGACCAGAAATTTAATCTTCTTATGGGAAGACACCTTCAAAACGTATATAATGTAGGAAAACAGCAAGCAGTTATTATGATGCCTTTATTAGTTGGACTAGATGGCATAAATAAAATGAGTAAATCACTTGGAAATTATGTAGCAATTACAGAAGACCCAAATACTATGTATGCAAAAATATTATCAATCTCAGATGAATTGATGTGGGATTGGTATGAGCTTTTAAGTGACAAATCTATTGAAGAGATAAATGAATTAAAAGAAAAAGTAAAAAACGGAATGAATCCAAAAGTTGCAAAAGAAGCCTTAGCAATTGAAATTGTAGATAGATTTCACGGAAAAGGTGCAGGAATCAAGGCAAAAGAACATTTTGACAAAGTTCATAAAATGGGAGCTATTCCTGATGATATTAAAACGTTTGAAATCAGCCCCATGAATATAGTAGATGCACTTGTAACTACAAAACTTGCTTCAAGCAAATCAGAAGCAAGGCGCCACATAAAAGGCGGAGCTGTAAAAGTAAATCAGGAAAAAATAGACGACCAAAACTTAATGCTTGAAGCTAACAAAGAGTATATTCTTCAAATTGGAAAAAGAAAATTTGCAAAAGCAAAAATAGTATAAAGGAAAAGGATGAATCCTCTAAAAATCGGAAAACACACTATAAAATATCCTATAATACAGGGAGGTATGGGGCTTGGTATAAGCTGGGACAAATTAGCCGGAAATGTAAGCCTTGAAGGCGGGCTTGGAGTTATAAGCGCAGTTGGTACAGGATATTATGAAAATAAAAAATATGCAAAAAAACTTGTAGAAGGAAGACCTCTTTTAGAAAAAGAATTTTATAACCGCGACGCTCTTTTTAAAATTTTTGAAAATGCAAGAAAAATCTGTGGGGATGCACCTCTTGGATGTAATATCCTTTATGCCATAAACGATTACGGAAGAGTTGTAAGAGATGCGTGTGAAGCCGGAGCTGATATAATAATAACAGGAGCTGGACTTCCAACTGATATGCCAGAATATACAAAAGATTTTCCGGATGTTGCGTTAGTTCCTATTGTATCAACAAACAGAGCTTTTAAGGTAATTGCAAAAAGATGGGAAAAAAGATACAAAAGACTGCCTGATGCAGTAATTGTAGAAGGTCCTCTTAGCGGCGGTCATCAGGGATTTAAATATGAAGAGTGCTTTAAAGAGGAAAATCAGCTTGAAAATTTAATTCCAAAAGTAAGAGAGGAAGTCGATAAATGGGACAAAAACATTCCTGTAATTGCAGCAGGAGGAATTTGGTCTCATGAAGATATTATCAAGTTTTTAAATCTCGGAGCTCAGGGAGTTCAGATAGGAACACGTTTTGCATTAACCTATGAGTGTGACGCAAGCGATGAATTTAAAGAGACTCTCTTAAACGCAAAAAAAGAAGATATTATTTTAATGAAATCACCGGTAGGATATCCCGCACGTGGAATTAGAACAAAACTTATAGAAAAAGTTGAAAAAAGGGAAGGTCCAAAAATTAAGTGTATTTCAAACTGCGTATTTCCTTGCAACAGGGGGGAAGAAGCTAAAAAAGTTGGATACTGCATTGCCGACAGACTTGCAGACGCTTATGAAGGCGACCTTGAAAACGGACTTTATTTTAGCGGGGCTTATGCATATAAGGCAGATAAACTTATGCACGTTAAAGAGCTTATAAGAGAATTAGTTGGAGAATAATGAAGAAAATAATTTTTTTATTTCTTTTTTCTTTTTTGCTTGCGTGTAATACCACTTCGAAAAACAACGCTTATCACGACTATTACAAATATCAGCAGATGTATATTGAAAGTCTTTTAGACAATGACAAAAATAATCAGATAAAAGCCTTAAAAGAGCTTATAGAGTGCGGGAAATATTTAGATTTTAACATAAAAGCCTATAAAAACAGGCTAAAAGAGCTAACCCAGATAAAAAAACAATCCGATTTTTCAAGATATATAAAAATACACTCCACAAACCCTTTAAGAATAACAATTCCAAAAACAAAAGTAAAACATTTTACAATAAAAAACAGAAACTCCTATAAAGAAGTAATTGATATCAAAAACGCCATTACCCCTAAATTTATAAAAAGAAAATTTGGAAAAATAACTTTAAGAATAGCACAGTTTGATAAAAACACTGTAAGAATAGTTTATAGTTCATCAAAACCATTTTATTTTAAATATAAAATATTAAAAAATAAACTTTATGTAGAATTAAATCCTAAAAAAACAACTCCTCCCATAAAAAAAGCAAATATTAAAAAAACGGCTTTTAAAAATAAAAAAATAATTGTAATAGACCCGGGACACGGAGGAAAAGACAGCGGAGGAATCGGAATTGGAAAAAGATACGAAAAATATGCCGTCTTAGCTATTGCAAAAAAGCTAAAAAAATATCTCTCTCAAAAAGGATATATTGTTTATCTAACAAGAGAAAAAGATATTTTCATTCCGCTTAAAAAAAGAACACATTTTGCAAATTTAAAAAAAGCCGACCTTTTTATTTCACTGCACTGCAATATTGCCCCAAAACATTTAAAATCTCCACACGGAATTGAAACATATTATCTCTCTCCTACAAAAAACGAAAGGGCAATTGAGGTTGCAAGACTTGAAAATAAAGAGATAAAAGGACTAAATTACCTTGACCAGAGGGTGATTTTGAATTTTTTAAATAAAGACAGAATGATTGATTCACAAAAACTTGCAATTGATATTCAAAACAATATGCTAAAAAATCTAAGAAAAAAATACTTTAACGTAAGAGACGGTGGTGTTAGACCTGCTCCTTTTTGGGTGCTTGTCGGAACTCAAATGCCCTCAATTTTAATAGAAATGGGATATCTGACAAACCCCGTAGAAGCAAAAAGACTTTTTAATAAAAAATATCAAAACGAACTTGCAAAAGGAATTGCAAAAGGGGTTGAAGAATATTTCAAAAAAAACCCTTAATTGATTAACTCAAATTCTTTTGTTTCAAAATTATAATTATAAACTTTTGCATTTTCTATAACATAATACCATCCAATAAGCTTTAATTTTCCACTCTCTACTCTCTCTTTTACAAAAGGATATGTCATTAAATTATCAAGCTGTTTTATGACATTGAGCTGTTCTATTTCCCATTCCCTGAGTTTAGGGTCTTGTATGCTTTCTACGGTTTTTTTTACATCGTCAATAATTTCAAGCCATTTTTTTACATTAGGAAGCGCTTCAAGTTTTTCAGGCGGATAAAAAAGTGCTTTCAATCCCCCGCAGTTACT
>JAMOSM010000029.1 GCA_027063075.1 Nautiliaceae bacterium
AAACTATGAGGATATTAATGAAAAAAAGATAAACTATGCACTAAAGTGGGCCGAAATTTATGACTATCTAAAAAAATTATCCTCAAAAAAAAAGTATTTTCCTGCCACTCCTATAAAGGCAAATCCGGATAAATTTATAAACTCTCTTCCTTTTAAACTCACAAAAGACCAGCTAAAAGTAATAAATGAAATAAAAGAGGACCTATCAAAACCTCTTCAGGCAAGAAGAGTGGTAATAGGGGATGTTGGAAGCGGAAAGACAATTGTAATGCTTGCAACTGCTTTTATGGCTAAAAAAAGCGCAATTATGGCTCCAACTTCCATTTTAGCAAACCAGCTTTTTGAAGAGGCAAACAAATTTTTAAAAGATTTTAAAATAGTTTTGATAACACAAAAAAGTAAATTTACACAAAAAGATATTAAAAACGCAGACCTCCTAATTGGAACTCACGCACTTTTGTATCAAGAGCTTCCAAAATTAAACGCAATAATGGTGGATGAACAGCACCGGTTTGGAACAAATCAAAGGGCAAAGCTTGAAAAATTAGTAAGCGATAATAAAACTTTGCCTCACTATTTTCAGTTTAGTGCAACCCCTATTCCAAGAACCCAGGCACTTATTATGAGCAGTTTTGTAAATGTAAGTTTAATAAAAGAGCTTCCATTTAGAAAAGATATTGATACATTAATAATTTCAAAAGAGGATTTTAAAGATTTAATAAAACACATCCAAAGTGAAATATCAAAAAATAACCAAGTTGTAATCGTATATCCATTAGTGGAAGAGTCTAAAAATTTCGAATACCAAAGCATAGAAGAAGGCAAATATTTCTGGCTTAAATATTTTGACAAAGTCTATGTAACACACGGAAAAGATAAAAACAAAGAAGAAATTTTAATGGAATTTAGAGAAAAAGGAGATATTTTAATAACAACCACTGTTATTGAAGTTGGAATTTCACTTCCAAGACTTACCACCATTGTAATAGTAGGGGCTGAGAGACTCGGACTTGCCACTTTGCACCAGCTAAGAGGACGTGTTGGAAGATATGGACAAAAGGGATATTGTTTTTTATATACAAATGACAAAAACAACAAAAGATTAAAAGCTTTTGCTTCTACACTTGATGGATTTAAAATAGCAGAACTTGATTTAAAATTTAGAAAAAGCGGTGATTTACTTGACGGAACAGTTCAAAGTGGTGAGAGTTTTAAATTCTTTGATGAAACCAAAGATTTAAATATTTTAAAAGAAGTTAAAAACCATTTAAATAACCAAGGAGCGCTATAATATTATTCTTTTAACCTGTTTTCATAAAAAAATATCTCTAAAAGCTGAGCTTCAAAATAATTAAGCTCTTTATTAAGAATATTTTCTACTTCACTCATTGCATCTTCTATTTTTTGAGATTCTAATAAAATTTTTTTACAAATATCCGATTTACAAAAAAAATAAAATCTTATATCTTTAATAAAAAGATACACCACTATTAAAAATCCCATACCTAAAACTAATACTGCAACATACATCATTTCTCCTTTAGACCATAGCGCCCCTTAAAAACCATATCGGCATTAAAGGAAAAGTTTTTAATATTATTTTAACGAATATTAAAAATTTATAAAGTCTTATTTATATCCTCTTAACTGATAAGTAATATCCCCTGCTCCAAAGCCTATTATAAGTCCTTTATTTATAATTTTTAATATTTTATTATCTTTTATTAACATAATATTTTTTCCATCAACCTTTACCCTGTCAGCAAAAAAAGGAGAATATTTTTTAAAATGTCTTTTAAAATCAATATCTATTTTCTCCTCTCCGGCAGCCCATACAGGTAAGATAATAAGTTCATCTACTCCTTCAAAACACTCAACAAAGCCTTTTAAATTATCAACTGTTCTGCTGTATTTATGAGGTTGCCATATAGCCGTTACTTTATCTATTCCATTAAGAGAAGCATATTTTTTTGCACTGTTTAGTGTAGCTTTAATTTCCGTTGGATGATGTCCATAATCATCTATTAAGATAAAATCTCCCTCTTTTTGTAATACATCAAACCTTTTTTTTATACCTCTATAATTTTTTATGTTTTTAGCAATTTCATCTAAAGATAAAAACTCGCTCGCTGTTTCAATAGCAAGTATAGCATCTAAAATTAAATGTTCTCCAAACCCATATACCTCAAATTCAACTCCCCTATATTCAAAAACACTTTTTGGTAAATCATCTCTTATTTCAAAACGGATATTTTTTACATCTCTTAAATAAACTTTTTTCATAGGGATTTTAAGTTTTTTAATAAACTCATCATCTCCATTTACGACTCTTATTTTTGCCTTTTTTAAAAATCTTTCATAATGAGCGTAAAATTTATCTAAATTATGATTATAAAACTCCATATGTTCAGGTTCTGTGTTTGTTACAACCGCTATAAAAGGATTTGAATCAATAAAACTGCCATCACTCTCATCGGCTTCAAACACAAGCATATCACTATCACTTACCCTTGCATTACTGTTAAACTCTTTACTCTCAGCTCCTATTAAGGCATTTGCATCTTTTAAAATTGAAGCTAAAATAGCAGTAGTTGTACTTTTTCCGTGAGCCCCGCAAACAGAAATTACTTTTTTGTCATTTACAATAAAAGGCAAAAACTCCCTTCTGCTAAAGGTTTTAATACCTTTTTTTTTAGCTTCTTTTAATTCTTCATTATCTTCTTTAATAATAGCGCTATAAACAACTGTATCGGGATTTTTTATATTCTCTTTTTTCTGGGGGACAAAAACTTTAATACCCTCTTTTTGCAAAGAAGAGGTCAAAGAAGTAGAAGTTATATCGCTGCCGCTTACATTAACCCCCTTTTGTTTTAAATATCTTGCAATAGCACTAAGCCCAATTCCTCCAATACCGATAAAATGGATATCA
>JAMOSM010000030.1 GCA_027063075.1 Nautiliaceae bacterium
CCCTGCATGTATTACTTTATATTCAGTATTCATAATTTCTTTCAGTATCTTTGCAAGACTGCTAATTTCAGGCTTCCATGCAGGATACTCCCCTTCAAATTCTATTTCAACCCCTGTACATTTTTGTTTTATATACTCTTTCACTTCTTCAAGTTTCTCATTTGAGTTTGCCCTGAGAGACAAAACAATGTTTTCATTATCGACAATCGCTAAATTTACTGATTTACTTACAACCTGAAATTCAAAATCATATTCAAGCACACCGTGTGGAAGTTTTTTTAGAAATTCAAGATATTCTTTTGAGATTATTTCAATTTCTTGAGCATTTTCCGACTCAAAATATATTTTTGCATATGCGTTAGCAGGAATTGAATTTCTTCTCTCGCCTCCTTTAAGGGAACAAATATTTTTTACCCTGTGGATCATTTCGACAATTGCATTCGGTATAGCTTTATCAATATCTACACCACTGTGACCGCCCGGAAGGTTTTCTATTTTCATATCCGCACAAAACCCCCTTAACGTTTCATATTCTATGGGATATTTAATTTTTACATCCGCTCCTCCCGCACATCCGATATAAATATTTTCATCCTCGCTGTCAAGGTTTAATAAATATTCGCTTTTTATATTAAGTTCAAGATTAAAAGCACCAATAAGCCCTATCTCTTCATCGTTTGTAAATAAAAACTCAAGTGAATATTTTTTTGAAATAAAATAAAGCATAATAGCAACCCCAATTCCGTTATCGGCTCCAAGTGATGAATTTTTTGCCATTAAATAGTCATCTTTTTTAACTATCTCTATATTAGGGGCATCTCCTACGCAAACCATATCATAATGACTTTGCAAACAGAGTTTTGGAGTATTTAAAGTCGCTAAAATATTCCCTGCTTTATCAGTTTTTACATCATATCCAAAATTCTTAGCCCAAGAGACTATAAAATCTTTCATCTCTTCAGTATTACCACTACAGTGAGGAATTTTTGTTATTTTTTCAAATATTCTTAAAACCTCTTTTAATCCATTCATTTTTTACCTTTGATATAATTTTAAAAAAGATTGACAATGAAAAAACTTATCTTTATAATACCACTTTTTTTTATAGGTTGTGTAACTAAAGAGGGAATTTTTTATAAATATTATCCTGAGTGTGAAGAAAATTACGGACTTTACGGCACATATTACAAAGAATGCAAAGATTACTTGATTAAATTTAAAAAAAAGAAAAAAAGAATTTGTCTGGAGTGTAACTAATGGATATAAACGAAATTTTAAATGAGAGAAAAAAGTGGTTTGAGTGGAAAAATATAAAACCAATAAAAGAAGCACTTAATAAGTTTGAAG
Organism: Nautiliaceae bacterium; assembly: GCA_027063075.1. Taxonomy (GTDB): domain Bacteria; phylum Campylobacterota; class Campylobacteria; order Campylobacterales; family Nautiliaceae; genus Caminibacter. Next base: position 1,348 of record JAMOSM010000030.1, read on the forward strand.
TAAAAAATGCAAAATATCAACTAAACGATATAATAGAGATAAAAACAGACGAAAAACTAATGCCAAAAATAAAAGATTTAGCTCTTATGTTAAAACCCTGGAGAAAAGGACCTTTTAAAATAAATAATCTCTTTATAGACAGCGAATGGAGAAGCTATATAAAGTGGAATTCCCTAAAACCTCATCTTAAATTAGAAAACAAGGACGTTTTAGACGTCGGCGGAAACAATGGATATTATGCTTTTAGAATGCTTGAAATGAACCCAAAAAGTATAGAAGTTTTTGACCCATCACCTCTTTTTAATTTGCAATTTGAATTTATAAACAAATTTATAAAAAGCAATATTGAATATAAACTTTTAGGAGTTGAGCATATTCCTTATTATCCAAAAAAATTTGACGTTATTTTTTGTATGGGCGTTTTATATCACAGACGAGACCCCGTTGAAATGTTAAAATGGTTAAAAGAGGGACTAAAAAAAGGAGGCGAAGTCATTCTTGATACTTTAATTATAGAAGGGAATGAAGAAGTAGCACTAAGCCCAATGCGTTATGCAAAAATGAAAAACGTATATTTTATACCAACTTTAAAAACCCTTTATAACTGGATAAAAAGAGCAAACTTTAGTGAAATAGAATTTATAGGAAAACGCTATACAACAACAAACGAACAACGAAAAACAGAGTGGATTGAAGGTGAAAGTTTAGAAAATTTTTTAAATAAAGACGAAACAAAAACAATAGAGGGGTATGAACCCCCTCTTAGATGTTATCTAAGACTTAGATATTAAGATTCAGGTGTAGCTTTACTTAAAAGATAATACATAATTCCAATAAACACAATTGTAGTAATAAAACCTGATGCTAAAATTAATCCGTAATCCATTTTTTCTCCTTTTTATTAGGTTTATAGTAAAATTATACAAAAAAGGAATTAAATGTCAAAACATTTAACTCATACAAAAGATTTAACTAAAGAAGAGATTTTATCTATTTTTAAAAACGCTTCAAAATATCTTGATGAAAAAAAACGCGACGATTTAAAAGGAAAACTTATAATCAATATCTTTTTTGAAAACTCAACCCGCACAAGAAGCTCTTTTGAAATAGCAGCTCTTAGACTCTCAGCTGATGTTGTTAATTTAGATGTGGCAAGAAGCTCAACCGCAAAAGGAGAAACACTTTTTGATACCGCCGCAAATCTTGATGCAATGGGACCTGATGCCATTGTTGTAAGACACAACCGTTCAGGAGTTCCAAAAATTCTCTCAAAATATGTAAGAGCTTCTATTATAAATGCAGGTGATGGAGCTCACCAACATCCAACTCAAGGACTTTTAGATTTATTCACACTTTTTAGACACCTAGGAGATGTAAAAGATAAAAAAATAGCAATTGTAGGAGATATCAGAAACTCAAGAGTTGCAAACAGTGATATTGAATTGCTAACCCGTTTTAAAGCAAAGGTTTTACTTGTCGGACCTCCTCAATTTTTACCAAAAACCTCTCTTCCTACAACTCATAATTTAAAAGAAGCAATAGACTTTGCAGACGCTATAATTTCTCTTA
>JAMOSM010000031.1 GCA_027063075.1 Nautiliaceae bacterium
CTCACATCCTATAAAAAAAATGCTAATAATTAATATTAAGACACTTAATCTCAAACTCACCCCTTCTAACATCAGGATATCCAAGAGGAGAACTTAAAAACCTTATATGCCCCTCATATAAATCATAAGGTTCGTGACAGTGCCCAAAAATCCAATATTTTATATTTTCGCTAAACAAATCATATCCATAAAACGTATAAAAACTATTTAAAATAATATCATCATAACAGCTTATATAAAAAGGGGCTACGTGGGTAAAAACTATATCGGCTTTAGCTATATTTACTCTTAATTTCTCTTTTTCTACAAAGCTGATATCAACAGGGTCTATTTTAGGAATAATTTTTTTAGCATCATTCATTATACCTTCCCAAATTTCCCTTATATAATCCAAAGAATAACCCTTTTTTAAGGCATAAGAAAAATCATACCAGCTCATAGTCCCTAAAAACTTAATTCCACTAATTTCAATAATATTCCCATTTAACAAATAAACATCCTCAAGAGATTTTATCATCTCTTTAAACTCTAAAACTCTATTTAAAGAAGTTTTATATTTACTAATTTGTGAGCGACTCACAAGATAAAAATCGTGATTTCCTAAAACCACCAAAATTTTCTTAGCCCATTTTTTCAAAACTTTTAAAAGCAAATAGCTTTGATAATTATAATGCCCCAAATCTCCTGCAATTATCAAAACATCCATCTCTTTTGGAGCCAATATTTTTTTTACAAACCTTTCTATTTTAACTTCATTATTTGAAATACCTATCCAAAAATCTAAATGAATATCGCTTTTAAAGCCTATTTTCATTTTCAATCTCTCTTACAATACTCTCTTCATCAACCCCTAAAAATCTCTCAACCTCTTCAACGCTTCCGTGAGGAATAAATTTATCAGGATATTCAAAACTTCTAACTTTTACATCTAAATTCTTTTCATTTACAAACCCTTCAAGCATTTCACCAATTCCGCCTTCTTTTGCGTTATCGCTTATTACATACCATTTTTTTGCTCTAAGAGTCCTTAAAAGCTCTTTATCAAAAGGTTTTACAAACCTTAAATCCAAAAGTCCAGCTTTTATTCCTCTTTTTTCTAGTTCTTTTAACACATTATAAGCTTTTCCAACTCCGTTGCCATAACCTATAAGCATTATATCATCACTATCTATTAAAAGCTCTGCTTTTGCAAGCTCAAACTCTTTTGCCTCAAAAACTCCGTCTTTTAATTTAAAAGCCCCCCTTGGATATCTAAAAGCACTTGGACCTTTATTAAAGTTATAAGCAAACTCAACAGCTTTTTTTAATGTCTCAAAATCCCTTGGGGCAAAAAGAGTCATATTAGGCAAAATCCTTAAAAACCCTACATCAAAAACCCCTTGATGTGTCTCTCCATCAGCCCCTACAATTCCGGCTCTATCAATTGCAAATCTAACGGGATAGTTATCAAGACATACATCGTGAATAATCTGGTCATAACCTCTTTGCAAAAAAGTAGAATAAATCGCAACAAAAGGCTTAAAGCCCTCTTTTGCCAAAGGTGCCATTGAAGTTACTGCATGTTGTTCAGCAATCCCAACATCCCAAAACCTCTCAGGAAATTCCTGCATCAAATCTTTCATTCCCGTTCCACTTGGCATTGCAGCAGTAACTCCTACCACACTTTTATCTTTTCTTGCAAGTTCTTTTAGCTTGTTTGCAAAAACTTTTGTAGCTGAAAGAGTTGAAGGTTTTAGTGGCTTTCCGGTTTCTAAATCAAAAGGACTAACTCCATGCCAGTGTTCATAATACCCTTCAGCCTGTTTATACCCTTTGCCTTTTATGGTTTTTGCATGGACTACAACGGGTTTTTTAAGTTCTTTTGCTATTTTTAAAACTTCTATAATCTCTTCAAGGTTATGCCCGTCAATAGGTCCTATATACTCAAGCCCCATCTCCTCAAAAAACACTCCATTTACGCTAAAAATCTCTTCAAATTTTTTAGCGGCATATTTTATATCCTCAGGAGCCTTTTCTAAAAATTTTTTAAATTTTTCTTTAAAACCTTGATAAACTTTTCCGGCTTTTAACTTTGTAAGATACTTACTAATAGCTCCAATTGGCTTTCCTATACTCATTTCATTATCATTAAGAATAATTACAACAGGCAGTTTTAAATACCCAAGTTCATTCATAGCTTCATACACCATCCCGGCACTTATTGCCCCATCGCCAATTAAAACAACAGGAATTCTTTGTTCATTTTTAAGTTTGATAGCCTTAGCAGCTCCAACTGCCACAGAAATAGAAGTGGAAGAGTGCCCTGCACTAAAATAATCACACTCACTCTCACTTGGCTTTGTATATCCACTAATTCCTCCAAACTGTCTTAGGGTATCAAACACTTCCCACCTGCCTGTTAAAAGTTTATGGGCATATGCCTGATGCGATACATCAAAAATAAAAGGGTCTTTTTTGCAATCAAACACATAATGCATTCCAATAATAAGCTCAACTGCCCCAAGGGTTGAGCTTAAATGCCCGCCTTTTTTTGAAACAACTTCTAAAATTCTTTTTCTTATATTACTTGCTAAATCTTCCAGTTCTTTTATATTCATACTTTTTACATCAATCATCTATTTCCTTTAACAGCTTCTTTTACGGCTTTAAACCTCTCTTCGATTTCTCCATCAATATTGCCGACATCGCTTATTATAACAACTCCACCTTTTTTTACTGCTTCATCAGGAATAATTTCTATACCTTTTATATTTTTTTTCAAAAATTCTGCATCCTCCGGATTTACTTTTATACTAACCTTACTTGCATCTTTTAAATCCTGCATTAAAGATTTTGCAAGAGACAGTGCCACTTCTTTGGAATTTTCACTAAGCTCTTTTTGAATAACTTCACTTGCTATATCAAGAGCTACTGCTATAAGTTCTTTTTCTATATCTTCAAGTTTCTTTTCAAAAATTTTATTTATCTCTTCAAGTTTTTTTACCGAATCTTCATAAAGCCTTTTTGTCTCTTCAAGTTCCTCTTTACACTTAGCTTCAGCTTCGCTAAAACCTTTTTTATATCCCTCTTCATAAGCTTTTTTACTCTCTTCTTGAAGCTTTTGATGACAGTTTTTAATCTCTTCTTCAAACTTCATTTGAGATTTTATAAAATTATTAGAAAGCTCTTCTATTTTTGCTAAAAGTTTTTCTATAACTTCACTGTTTTCCTCTTTTTCCTCTTCTTTTACATCTTCTAAAGTAGAGGTTTCAGAAAAAGAAACAAATTCGTCATTATCTTTTTTATTTTCATCAAGTTCTTTAAATCTATAAGGCTTTATAATATGTTTATCGCTTTTTCCTCCGTTTACTATTCTACTCAATTATCTCTTCCTCTGCTCCGATACTTACTTTTCCTTCTTCAGCAAGTTTTTGAACAACTTCTATTATTTTTCTCTGAGCGGCTTCAACTTCTTTTACCTTAACAGGTCCTAAAAACTGCATCTCCTCTTCGAATGCAGCTGCTGCTCTTTGAGACATATTTGCCAAAAATTTTTGTTTTAGCTCTTCTGGTGCACCTTTTAGTGCAACCATTAAAGTATTTTTATCAACCTCTTTTAAAATTTCACGAATTGCAGTATTGTCAAGTTTTAGAATATCTTCAAACGTAAACATTTTCTCTTTAATTTCCTCAGCAAGTTGATTGTTTATTTGTTCTATATATTTAAGAGTAGATTTTGCAGCTTTTTGTCCAAGACGGTTAAAAATTTCAGCCACAAACCTAACCCCTCCAATTTCAACCTTATATCCTGTAAGAGATTCAAGTTTTGTCTCAAGTATTGCACTTACCTTTTTAATAACCTGAGGGGAAATATCTCCAAGATTACTCATTCTCATTAAAACCTCAGCCCTTATTTCATCCGGAAAATAACTAAGAGTCTCAGCCGCACTGCTTGGGTCCATATGGGCTAAAATTAAAGCAATTGTCTGAGGATGCTCATTTACAATAAAATCAGCAAGTTGCTGTGGTTTTACTTTTTGTAAAAAGCCAAAAGTCTGCTCACTTTGAAGAGATTTTGCAAGTTTATCTAATACTTTTTTTGCCTCTTCAGGACCTAAGGCTTTATAAAGTATCTCTTTTGCATACTCAAGTCCTCCGCTTGCAATATACTGATTTGACTGAAAAATTATATAAAATTCTTCTAATACAGCTGCTGCAATTGCCTTGTCAATCGCTTTTGCAGTTGCAATATATTTTGAAATTTCTGTAATAGTATCAACATCCATATATGAAAATATTTGAGCTGTTAAATCCTCTCCAAGCTGAATAAGCAAAATAGCAATCTTTTCAGCCATACTAAGTTCTTCTAAAATAGCCTGTTGCTGTGGTGAAAGTGCCATAATTTATCCTTTAACTCTCAGGGTGTTCTTCTTTTAAAAGATTTTCAAGAACTTTAGCAACTTGTTCTGGATGCTCTTCTACCATTTTACTAACTCTCTCAAGTAAAACTTCATATTTAAGCTCTTCTTCATTTATCTCACCTGAAATTCCAAGCTGTTGTTCTACTTTCTCTTTTAACTCTTTTATTTTATCATAAGTTGATTCAATCTCCTCTTCATCTATTTCTATCTCTTCTTTTTTAGGCTGTTCTTCTTCAACAACAGGCGTCTCAAGCATTTTTTGCGTAAAAGGAGTAATAACTTTTTTATAAAAAACAAACAACACCACTGCTAAAAACAGATATTTAAGCAACGAACTAAAAGGTCCTAAATACATTTCAATCATATGCATAACTTTTCCTGCTGGAGTTGATGGAATATTTGAAGCCTGATGTGAAAATTCAAAACTGCTAACACTTACGCTATCTCCTCTTTTAACATCAAAACCTATTGCATTTTTTACCAAATTCTCTATATTCTTAAGCTCAAGTTCGCTTAAAGGGACAAACTCTTTTTTACCATCTTTTTCTTTATAATGACCATCAACAACAACCGCTGCTGTTATTCTTTTTATCTTTGGAAAATTCTCTTTTATATTTTTAATTGTAGTAGAAATTTCATAATTTGTTGTAGTTTCACTTTTATTATATTTATCCACCACTTCACTGTTTTTAAGCCCTTGAACCGGACCTATATTACTAACAACCCCTGGAACTCCTCCAACTTCTTTAGGTTTTGTTCCAATTCTGCTCTCTTCTAAAGTCTGCTCACTTCTTACAACATTGTCCGGGGAATAGATTGTGGCTTTTGCCTGAACTTTTGAAAAATCAACATCAACACTTACTTTTGCGACTACTTTATCTTTTCCTCCTACAATAGGGGCTAAAATAGAAGTAATTTTCTCTTCTAACGCTTTTTCAATTCTTTTTTTGTAAGTAATCTGAGCTTTTAAAGCTTCATTATCCTGGGTTAATTCATCATTTTCCCCTAAAGGATTACCATATTGATCTATAATTTTTACATTTTCGGGTTTAAGTTTTGGCACAGCAGCTGCAACAAGCCATTTAATTCCTTGAATCTGTTTAGGAGTTAAAATCATATTAGGTTTTAATTTTATTAAAACAGATGCGGTTGGCAAAACCTCTTTATCTACAAAAACAGATTCTTTTGGAATTGCAATATTTACTCTTGCCTCTTCTACAGCGGAAATTGATTCAATGGTTTTTGCAAGTTCCCCTTCAAGTGCCCTTAAATATTTAACCCTCTGCTCAAAATCGGTAGCACCAAAAGAAGATTTGTCAAACAGTTCAAAGCCTACTTTACTTGATTTAGGGAGCCCCTGGGCTGCTACATCAAGCCTTAACTTTTCAACCATCTCTTTTGGAACTAAAATAACACCATCTTTTACTTCATAAGGAACCTGTTTTTTATCAAGATATTGGGCAATCAAAGCGGCATCCTGAGGCTTTAGGTTCTCAAACAAAATTGCATATCCGGGTCTTTTATTGGAAGAGGCAGTGTTAAAAACAATTAAAAAAGTTATTATCAAAATAACAGCTACAACACTGCCTATTATAATATAACGCTGTTTTTTGTTAAGTTTATTAAAAAACTCTACTATCTGCTTAAATAAAGCTTCAAAATTCAAACAATCTCCCTAAGTGTATTTATAACTTTTAGATTTTCCTGAGGTGTGCCTATGGTAATTCTTAAAGCATCAAAACCGTAACTTGACATATCCCTTACAATAATACCTCTTTTTAAAAGCTCGTTTGCAATTTTTGTTGAATTTGGAATATAAAGTACTATAAAATTTGTAAAACTGTCAATATATTCTAGACCCTTTTCTTTTGCAAACTCAATATATTTTTGCATTTCTTTAAAATTATTCTCAATTCCCTGTTTTACCCACTCTTCATCTTTTAAAGCATTTACAGCTGCAATAAGAGATAAAGTGGTAATATTAAAAGGAGGTCTTAATTTATGGAGATTTTTTATTATCTTTTCATTGGCAATACCGTATCCTACCCTCATTCCCCCAAGACCGTAAGCTTTAGAAAAAGTTCCTGTATAAAGAACATTTGGATAAGAAATCAGCTTTTTAACATCAAGTGCTTTGTTTTTATCTTTATAAGAGGCAAACTCCTGATACGCCCCATCAACAATTACCAAAGTATCCTCATCAATCTCTTCTATAAATTCGTATATATCATTTGCATCTAAACACTCTCCTAAAGGATTGTTTGGAACACATAAAAACACTATCTGTGGCTTTTGCTGTTTGCAAATTTTTCTAAATTCATCAAGATTATGTGTAGAAGATGGGGTTTTTAAAATCTCAGCCCCAACCTGTCTTGAATAAATTTCATACATTGCAAACGTAATTCCGGCCATTAATACTTTTTTAGGTTCAATTCCATGGACTGCAAATTCAAGTACCTGGTCACTTCCCGCACCTATTACAAAGTTTTTTGAATCAATTCCAAATTTATCAGCTAAAGCCTCTTTTAATTCATAAAAACTGTCATCCGGGTATCTGTGCATAAGGTGTGCGTTTTTTTTAACCTCTTCAATAACTTTAGGACTTGGCCCATAAGGATTTTCATTGCTTGCAAGCTTTATTATCTCTTTTGGTTCAATACCAAATTCCCTTACTACAAGTTCAATCGGTTTTCCCGCTTCATAGGTTTTTAAGTTTTTAAGTTTTTCAAACATATCTCCTCCTAACAGTCTCTAAGATAACTACCAAGCCATATCATATTGTGTTTTTTTATAATTTCTTTTACCTTTTCATCATCAATATGACCTTCAAAATCTATATAAAACCACGCATTAAAAGTATCATCTTTATTAGGGCGGCTTTCAATTTTTAAAAGGTTAATATCTTTTTCTTTAAAATCTTTCAAAAGTTCAAAAAGAGCTCCTGATTTATGGGAAGTTTTTGCAATTACAGAAGTTTTGTCATAACCTGAAGGGTTTGTCTTAAAATCGCTTATTATAATAAAACGAGTTCTATTTGCTTTATTGTCTTCAATTTTTTCAAACAAAAGAGGTACATTATAAAGCTTTGCGGCTATTTTTGAACAAATTGCCGCACCTTCTTTATCTTTGCTTGCAATTTTTGCCGCCTCTGCTGTGGATTTTGTCGGAATAAACTCCACATCTATAAGCCCGTGGGTTTCTAAAAACGCAAGACACTGATTGTAACCCTGAGGATGAGAATAAATTCTTTTTATTTTTGTAATATCTTCACACAAAGAAGCAAAAGAGTGATGTATTTCCATACATATCTCAGCCACTATTTTTACACCATATTTTTTGAGACTGTCTAAAGTAATCCCGACAACCCCTTCTGTGTTGTTTTCAATAGGCACAACCCCGTATTTCGCCTCTTTACTTGCAACACTTTTAAAAACCCCTTCAATATTCATAACAGGAAGATACCTTGCATTTGCCCCAAACCTGCTCTCAGCCGCCTGATGAGTATATGTCCCTACAGGACCTAAAAACGCAATCCTCTCTTTTCTCTCAAGCGAACGTGAAATTGCAAAAATCTCCAAAAAAATTGCTTCAATATCCTCTTTTGTTAAAATCCCGCCCTCTTTTTTAGAAATTTCAGTAAGTCTGTTTATTATCTCTTTTTCTCTTTCTGGTCTGTAGATTGGAGCATTTGAGCTGTTTTTAAGCTCTCCAACTTTTTTTACAATTTTCATTCTTTTATTAAGAAGCCTTATTAACTCATTATCTATTTTGTCTATCTCTTTTCTTAAATCTTCTAAATTCAACCTATCTCCTTTTTTAAATCTTCAAGAAAATATAAAGCGTTTTTGTAAATTTTATGAGGTTTTTTTGTTATTTCATTTTCACTTTTTATTTTACCACTTAATACAAGCACCCCTTCCATTCCAAGTTCCATTGCCGGAATCAAATCACCGTATAAATCATCACTTACAATAGTAATTTTATCAAAACTGCACCCTATCACTTCAGAAGCTCTTTTAAAAAATCTTTTTGAAGGTTTCCCAACTACTTCATAATCTCTTCCTGTGGCGTATTTTAACATCTCCAAAACTGCGCCAAGTCCCGGATAACGCCTGTTGTTTTTATGATAAAGAGAGGTTTTATGCATTCCGATAAGCTCAGCACCTTTTAAAATCGTTTCTATTATATCGGCAAACTCTTCATTTGAATAGAGTTTTATTCCTAAAACAACATTTCTTGGATTTTTATAATCAATCTTATATCTTTGCATAATTTTTAAAAATTTATCATTTCCATACGGAGCTACAGGTTCTTTTATAATTTCATCTAAAATCATTAAAGGGTCAAGATAGTTATCAAATTCAAACCCGAGTGATTTAAGATAATTCATAAATTCTTTTGAATCTCTTTTTGTATTGTTTGTAAGCAAAATAAAAGGAATGTTTTTTTCTTTTAAAAATTTCGTAAGCTCAATAGCCCCCGGAAGAGGCAGAAAATCTTTATCATCAATAAGCGTTCCCTGAACATCTAAAAAATATCCTCTCATCTCTACACCATATAATCAATCTCGCAAGCAATTAAATCTTCAAAAGTCTCTCTTCTTCTAATAAGTCTGTCTTTATTATCTTCTACGGCAACTTCCGCCGGACGTGGACGTGTATTGTAATTACTTGCCATAGTAAATCCATATGCACCTGCAGAATGGATAACCACTAAATCTCCCGGATTAGTTTCAGGAACTTCAATCTCTTTTGCAAAAAAGTCTCCGCTCTCACAAACAGGACCTACAATATTAGCCTTAGAAACTTTTGGATTTTCTTTAGAACTTAACACTTCAATTTTGTGATAGGCGTTATAAAGGCTCGGTCTGATTAAATCATTCATAGCCCCATCAACAATTACAAATCTTTTATCCCCGTTTACTTTTTCATACAACACTTTTGTCAAAAACCATCCCCCGTTTCCTACTAAAAACCTTCCTGGCTCACAGACAATTGTTACATCAAGTCCAGATAAAGTGCTTAAAATAGCCTGGGCATAATCATAAGGTTTTATAGTTTCTTCATCTTTATATTTAATACCAAGTCCGCCGCCTACGTCAAAAAATTTAATATCAATGTTTATTGCTTTAAGACTTCTTACAAGGTCTGCAACTATTGCACTCGCCTCACGGATTGGTTCAAGCTCTGTTAATTGGCTTCCTATATGAAAATGAATGCCCACCGGATTTAAATTTTGGGATTTTTTTGCATAAATATACATTTTTTTAGCCGTTTCTATATCAACCCCAAATTTATTTTCACTAAGTCCTGTTGAAATATAAGGATGGGTTTTTGGGTCTATATTAGGATTTACCCTTATTGAAATTCTTGCAACTTTGCCTAAATTTTTTGCTATTTCATCAACTCTTTTAAGCTCCGCCTCACTCTCAACATTAATCATAAGTATATCTTTTTCTAATGCCTCTTGAATTTCATCATCTCTTTTACCAACACCGCTAAAAATTATTTTATATTTATCAATCCCTGCAAGAAGCGCTCTTTTTACCTCTCCGATACTCACGCAATCAGCACCGCTGCCAAGAGATGCAAACTTTTTAACAACCGAAAGGTTTGAATTTGCCTTTATGGCGTATGAAATAATACTTTTTCTTGCCTTAAAAGCCTTTTTTAACTCATTATACTGATTTTCAAAATGCTCAAAGTCATAAACATATAAAGGTGTCCCATACTTTTTAGAAAGTTCTTTAAAATTCATTACTTCTCCTTAAAATAACAATATCTATTATCAAAATTAAAATAAAAGGAATTGAAAGTACCCAGTAAGGTAAAATTCCCTGTTTTGCAAATTTAAAAAGCATCAATTCACTTCCCCATAAAAACAGCGTAAAAGTTACAGATTTTACCATAAAAAAGGCGACATTTGAAATTCTTATATGAATAGGAGATGTTAAAAACAGAAAAACCATAAAGGCTATCATACTAAGAGGGGTGAAAATTTTGAAAAATACAATTGAGAGAATTTTATTTAAATCAATGTCTTTAAAATATTTAATTGTAATATAAGCATCATAAAAAGAGATATTATTAAGCATTTTTAAATTAGATAATATTTTTGGCTTAAAATTTTTTAAAATAGTTAGATTTTCCTCTTTTTTTATCCACTGCTTATTTTTTAAATATAAAACTTTACCGTTTATTACAAACCAGTTGTTGTTTTTAAACACAGCCTCATCTGCAAAAACAACTTTTTTTACATTTTGATTTTCAATTTCAAACACATCCATTCCGTATGCTTTTTTTAAAATAGGATTTAACTCTTTTATATAAATGATTTTGTTTTCAAATTTTAAAAAAAGATTTTTGTTTTTTAAGCGGTTTCCAGATTTTATAGCCGCGGCATACTGATTTGCGTAAGATATTTTAGTGGTCTGTAAAAAAGAGATAAAAAAAAACACCAAAATAGACAAAAACAAAAAAGGCTTTATCAGTTTTTTTGGAGAAAAACCTAAAGAATAAAAACTGACAATTTCATTAAATTTTATCATAGAAGATAAAGTCAGTAAAAAACCAAAAACAATACCTAAATGATAAATTATAAAAAAAGCATATATAAACATATAAAAAATATATAAAACCTGAAGATTTGAAGCTTTAGGAAGGGATTCAAAATTGTAGATATAATCCATCAATACAAAAAGCATAGACAAAGACAAAGAAACTATTAAAAAGTTTCTTAAATATTTCTTTAAAATATACCAAAAATACAACTAACACCCTTTTTGAGAAAAACGACTAGGAGCGTTTTTAATATCTTTTAGGGCTTCTTTTATCTTTAGAAAAAGACTTCTCATACATTCAAGCTCATCTTCACTGAAATCACTTAATACATAATTTACAACCTCTTGTTTATTCTCAGGTCTTCCAACTCCAATTCTAACACGCCAATAATCGTTTCCTATATTAGAATCAATCGACTTAAGCCCGTTATGACCTCCGCTGCTTCCGCCTTTTTTAAACCTAAGAGCTCCGGGTTTTAAATCTATATCATCGTGAATTACAATAATGTCGTTATTATCTATTTTATAAAAATTTTTAACTTCCCTAACAGCATCACCGCTTAAGTTCATAAAAGTTGTAGGTTTTAAAAAAAGATACTCACCAGCTTTATAAAGCTCGCCTTTAAATTTTGAAGATAGTTTTGTAGCGTTAAATTCATTTATTAAATAATCAAGTACCAAAAAGCCTATATTATGCCTGTTTTTTTCATATTTAAGTCCTGGATTTCCAAGTCCTACAATAAGTTTCATACTGCCTCTTTATACCCGCCAAGGAGGCGAGAGGAATTATTTAGCCTTTACAATACCAACTACAGGAATTGAAGGGTTTAGATAACATTCAACTCCTTCTGGAAACTCAATATCTCTTATAAGTACGTTATCACCAACGTCTAAGTTACTTACATCAAGCTCAAAATAATCCGGTAGATTCTCAGGAGTTGATTTTACTTTAATTCTTCTTCTGTGATAAACCAAAACACCTTTGTTTTTAAGCCCGATTGGAGTTCCTTTTAATTTAACTGGAACGTAAAAATACTGTTTTACACCAGGCTGAGCCATAAGTAAATCAACGTGAAGCAATTCACCGGTTACAGGGTCTTTTTGATATTCTTGCACAACCGCGTTAAACTCTTTGTCTCCAACTTTTACAGGGAAAACTAGATGTTCTTTGTTTTTCATATATTTAATAAAATCACTTTTTTTGAATGCAGCATTTATGTTTTCTTGACCTTTTCCATAAATGTTTGCAATCAGATAACCATCTCTTCTAAGCTTTTTTGTTGCAGCTTTAGAAGTACTCTCTCTGATTATTCCTTCAAGCATATTGTCTCCTTTTGTTTTTTAGAACCGCAATTATATCATAAAAAATTTAATTATCCTCATCTTTTAATTTAATAAAGTTAGTTTTAGTATCTCCTGATTGCATTTTAATCTCTTTTAATTTAAGTTTAACATCATCTCTGCTTGTAGCAAACTCAAGGGCAGTCTCTTCTGAAATAATTTTATCTTTGAATAAATCTACTAAATGCTGGTCAAAACTTTGAGTTCCATAAACTTTTTTACCCTCTTCTAAAGCATCTTTAATTACCTGGTCTTTATTTTCGGCAATTAAATCCCTAATTCTTGGAGTAGAAATTAAAATCTCCATAGCCGCAATTCTTTTACCATCAAGCGTTGGCACAAGTCTTTGAGAAATAATTCCCTGAAGTACAGAACTTAAAACAAGTCTTATTCTTTGCTGTTCATCATTAGGAAAAACCCCTATAATCCTGTTAATAGTCTCTTTTGCATCAAGTGTATGAAGGGTAGAAAACACAAGATGTCCTGTCTCTGCAGCGTGAAGGGCTATTTCTATAGTTTCAATATCCCTCATCTCACCTACTAAAATAATATCAGGGTCTTCCCTAAGAGCCGCTTTTAAAGCACTTGCAAAGCTTTGAGCATTTTCCCCTATATTTCTTTGGTTAATTAAAGATTTTTTATCTTTATGAATAAACTCAACAGGGTCTTCAATAGTGATAATATGTTTTGCACGGGTTTCATTAATTTCATTAATTAAAGCTGCAAGTGTTGTGGATTTACCACTTCCTGTAACACCTGTAACTAAAACAAGCCCTCTTTCCATCTGAGTAAATTTTTTTACAATAGAAGGAAGATTTAACTCCTCAATAGTAGGCACTTTTACAGGAATTACCCTAAAAACAATAGAAGGTCCGTCTATTTGAAAAAAGGCATTTACCCTAAAACGATAGTTTTCATCGAGTTTGTAAGAAAAATCTAAATCTTTTTTTTCTAAAAACTCTTCAAATCTATCTTGCAAAATCTCTTTTAAAAGCGTTAAAACACTCTCTTTAGGGACAATTTGATTAGTAAAATTTATTAAAGTCCCTCTAACCCTTCCTTTTATAAAACCGTTTGATTTAATATGAAGGTCGCTCCCTTCATTTTTAATTAGTGCATATAAAAATTTATTCAAAACTTCTTTTGTCATTTTACTCCTTTATTGAACCTAACATCTCTTCAAAAGATTCTACAAACGCCTTTACACCCTCATCAAAAAGCTCCTGATATACTTTTTGAAGATTAATTCCAGCAGGGGTTAAAAAACTAAAAAACGCATCAATATGTTTTGTCTGAAAAGGAAAACTCTCTTCCATTTCATCAAATTCAACTCTCTTTTCAATCTCTTTTATAACATCAGGCGGAAGTGTTAAAACACTGTGAGGAAGATAAAGGTTTTGAACATAATAATCTTTTGGAAGATATTCCTGTTTTACCCCTGTTGAAGCAAAAAGGGTTCTTATGTTTCTAAGACCTGCTGCCTCTATCTGATTGTAAATTTTTATGGCATTAAAAAAACCGACCCTGTCTTTTGCAAGGTTTTGTTGAGCTAAAAGAGAATTTAATTTTCTGTCAAACCTGCTTACAAAAACAGAAATTACACCTTCTACATTTCCTTTGCTTATTGCTTCAAGTGCTTTCATTGCCTGATTTGGTGAAAAAACAAGGGTTGCATTTATATTAATTCCCTTTTTTGCAAGTTCCTCCATAGCTTTATAGCCGGCTTCGTTTGCAGGAATTTTAATCATAACATTTTCTCTTTCAATTTCATCATAAAGTCTCAAAGCCTCATCAACCGTTCCCTTAGCATCGTTTATAAGTCTTGGGTCTACTTCAATACTTGCATACCCATCATCACCCTCTTCATAGTTTTTTTGCAAAATATCACAAGCTTTTTGAATATCTTTTATTGCAATTTTTTCATATTTTTCTTTTGGCGAAAGCCCTTTTAATTTTTTAAGGTCTTCTTTATAAACATCTTTTTTCAAAGCATTTGCAAAAATTGCGGGATTACTTGTAAGTCCGTTTGCTATTCCCCTATTAACCCACTCTTTAAAAGTGGTATCTAAAAACTCCCTGTCAAGATAATCAACCCAGATACTCGTCATTTCTACTCCTTTAAATAAATTCCAAAATTTTTGTCAAATCTTTTTCTTCTATAATGATATTGGCTTCTTTTTTCAAAATTTCCTTTGCACAAAAAGCGACTCTAACTCCTGCGTGTTTAAACATACTTAAATCATTTGCCCCATCGCCTACTACCATTGTTTCTTCAGGAGTAACGTCTAAAACATTTTGAATTCTTTTTAACATATCACCTTTTGAAAAAGAAAACATCATATCCCCGCCAACAAGACCTGTCAAAATTCCGTTTTTTGAATGCAAAATATTACTGAAATCCGCATCATACCCAAGTTTTTCTTTAAAATAAGAAGTTGCGTTTCTAAATCCGCCACTAAATACTAAAACTGTTAAACCATCTTTTTTTAAAGCCTTTATTGTCTCTTCAGCTCCTGGCATTATAGGCAGGTTATGACATATTTCATCCACTTTTTTTTCTTTAAGCCCTTCAAGCAGTTTTACTCTCATAATAAGGCTTTCAAAAAAATCTAGCTCCCCTCTCATAGCCATTTCGGTAATTGCCGCCACTTTGTCTTTTAAGCCCAAAGGCTCGGCTAAAAAATCAATGGTCTCCCCGTCCATTAAAGTCGAATCAAAATCAAAAACTGCAAGTTTAAGTGACATTTACATCCTTTTTTGTAAAATTTTATCAAAGTTTTAAGTTTTTATGCTAAAATTCTCTAAAATCAAACAAAAAGGATACAAAAATGGGTGTAAGCACTTGGCAAATTATTGTTATTTTATTAGTGGTATTACTTCTTTTTGGAGGCAAAAAAATCCCAGAACTTGCTCAGGGTCTTGGAAAAGGAATTAAAAACTTTAAAGACGCAGTAAAAGAAGGTGAAGAAGAAAAAGCTGAAATTAAACCTACAGAAAAAATAGAAGAAGCTAAAACTCAAAACCAAACTACAACACAAAAAGAAAAAAATGCTTGAAGATATTAAACCCCATATAGCCGAACTCCGCTCTCGGCTTATTAAAATAGTTTTAATTTATTTTTTATTTTTTTTTATTGCTTTTATTTTTTGGAAAGAGATTTTTCAATGGATGAGCTATCCTCTACTTGAAGCTTTACAACTTAAAAAAGAGAGCAAAATAATCTTTACAGGTCTTGCCGAGCCGTTTTTTACAGCGGTAAAAATTTCTCTGTTTGCAGGACTTTTTATGTCTTTACCTTTTATTCTTTATCAAATCTGGGCTTTTATTGCACCGGGATTATACGAACACGAAAAAAAACTGGTTATTCCTTTTGTATTTTGGGGAACGGTTATGTTTGTAGCAGGAGCCGCATTTGCTTATTATGTGGTATTTCCGGTAGGCTTTAAAATGCTTATAACATTTGGAGGAAGTGAATTTACGGCAATGCCGAGAATGAGCGAATATGTAAGTTTTTTTGGAAAACTTATGCTCGGGTTTGGAATTGCATTTGAGATGCCGGTTGTTACATATTTCCTTGCAAAGCTGGGACTTGTAACAGATAAAACTCTAAAAGATTTTGCAAGGTATGCTATTGTAATTATTTTCATTTTAGCGGCAGTTTTAACTCCTCCTGATTTATTTTCTCAGCTGGCAATGGCTGCTCCTCTTTTAATTCTTTATGGAGTTTCTATTTTAATAGCAAAAATGGTAAATCCGGAAAAAGAAGAAACATCAGAAAATAAAAACTCTTAATTTCCTTTTTTTCTCTTTTTTAGTTAATATTTCATTTTAAATCCCCCGACCAGCTGTGTTGGAAAAAGTTTAGTTATATTGACTAAACAAAAGTGATATGCTAAAATTATGAAAAAATAAACAGGAGGCGCGCAAATGATTATTAAAAAAGAAGCGGCAAAAATAATTTTAGAGCTACTTAACAGTGACACAAAAACAATCAAAACTGAAGCTCTAAACAATGAAGCGGTAGAAGAACTAAACCTTGCAGGAATTATCAGATTTCCAATGCCAGCGGTAGCTGAATTTACATATGCAGGAAATATTGTAGCAGATGTATTAAACAGAGTAAAAGACAAAATAGAAAACATTGATGAATGGAAAGACAACTTTAAATGGGTTAGCAGCGAAGTAATTGCTATGATTGACGCAGCTGTTAAAAATAAAAACAAAACTACTAAAATCTCAAATGCAGAACTTGAAAAAAGAGGATTTGCCGAAAATGGAGAATTAACTCAAGAAGCTATTGATTTATATGAAGCATATAAAATTATGAATCCAGAACTTGTAATTGACGCTGAGCTTGCAAACTATATCAGAAAATCTCCAATGGGTCCTACTGATGCACATTACCTTCCAATTGAAGGAAATAATAAAGATTTACTTGAAGCTATGAGACTTATTGCA
>JAMOSM010000032.1 GCA_027063075.1 Nautiliaceae bacterium
ACAAAAAAAATCATAACATCCCAAAAAACATTAAGTAAATTAAAACTGACTGAAAAAGAAATTAATAAATTTAAAGAAATAAAAACATTTAAAAAACTAGTAGAATTTGCCAATGAAAAAAAACTTAACATAAGTAAAATAATATTGAGTTATAAAAAAGAGACAAAAAACATTTCCGCATTTATAAAACCTCAACTTCCAAAAAATAAAATAGAATTCAATAAAGACAAAAATTCAATATTAACAAAACTTACAAAAAACGAAAAAAGCTCTCAAAAAAAACTGCTCTCCTCTCTTTTGCAAAAAACGGAAACAAACAGTAAAAAAAGCAATTTAAACACACTACAAAAAGAGATAAAAAGTGAGAATTCAACCCCTAACGTAGAAAAAACAAAACAAACAGAAATTGTAAAAACATCCGATTTGGATAATAACATTCACCAATCAACCGGGCATAATATCATACAAAACCTTAAACAAAACATTCATAAAGCCAAAGAGTCAATCCGTCATTTCGCTACCAGTTTAAAAGAAGCAGTTGAGAATTACAAACCCCCTATTTCAAAACTCTCAATGGAACTTCATCCAAAAGAGCTCGGAAAAGTTGAAGTCACTATCGTTCATAGAGGCGATAATCTGCAAATCCAAATTAATTCCAATAATACCGCCATCGGATTTATGCATTCACAACAACATGAACTCAGACAAAACTTAATCAACATGGGATTTACAGATGTAAATATGAGCTTTAACCAAAATCAGCAACAGGGACGTAAAGAATACAGACAAAATCAGAAATTTTCAAACAATTCCAATGAAGAAAACGATGAACTGATTATCGAAATCCCTTATCAATACGCATAGATTTGAAATCTTTTTCAAATCTTATAAGCTCTTTTTTCAAAATTTCCTGAAGTTTATTAATATCTTTCTTTTTAATTTTATGTGAGAGTATATAAAGATAGTTTAAAATATGGGAAATTGAGCCTCTTAAAAGAGAATATTCAACGGAATGTGTCTTTTCGTACGTATCAAACGCATTGTCTATAAAATCTATAAGACCGGTTAAATGCTTATAATCTTCAACTTTTTTATTTAAAACATTTTTTACCGATTTTAAAAGCGGATATAAATCAACATCCGGAAAATCTATATTTATATCGTCAAAACAGTCTAACATTTCATTAATATATTTTTCTTTATCGATACAAGGCAAGTCGATATAATCTTTAAGTGGTACGCTTCCTTTTATATACGCCCCGTCACTAAGATTATAAACTTCAAGATTTTCCATTTCTATCATTTTTTCAATGTTTGTTTTTGATGACAAAAACAAAGAATCGGTATATATATCGTCACTGAAATTACCCTCAATTTTTATGCCGTTTAGGGTTTTATCATCTTTTGAATCGTAAAAACTGCCGCTTGCGTGTTTTCTCTCCCCAATCCTGTATCCCAAATCCATACCGCAAAGATATATTTTTTTAGTAAAAAAACTTGCTATTGCAAAACCTGCGTTCCCCACAATGGGAGAGCTTCCCGGAATTTGATACTCTTTTGGGGAAAAAGAAAAAGCCTCCCTGAAATACATAAGAGGCTTCTTAGCCATTTCAAAAACCTCTTTTTTTACCACATTCGAGCCTATAAAATATCCTTTATATTTTGGCAATATGTCTTTTAAAACATCTTTTAAAATATCGATTCTTTCCTGTTCGATATGAAAATCGCTCTCAATACCTGCTTTTAACAAAGGTTTTATTGCCGTCCCCACCGAAATTATTATCATAGAGTTTTGGTTTTTTTTAATAAATTCTATGTTTTTTTCAAGACTTTTTCCGTTTGCAACTACACATACAGGAATATCAAGGTCTGTTTTTTTTACCAAAACTTTATATCTGTTTATATTTTCGAAATGATTCAAAACTCCCTTTTTTTCATCTTCATAAGTCCCCCATCCCCTTAATTTTTGTGCCCTTATCTGTTCGAATTTACTAACCGCATCATCTATTAAAGGGTGGTTATATGTTTTTAAAGAAAGTGTAAGAAAACTTGAAGTAACTTTCCTTTCATAATAAAACCTCTCAATTGCAAAAAAATCAAGTTTTCCGTTAACCCACAAAAAAAACCTGTCTTTTAATTTTTTATATATTTTTTCATAATCGGTAAAATAAAGGCTTATTGCAAAAAACTCCGGGTTAGGCTCATACACAAACAAAGACTGAAACTCAAATTTTTCAACCAGCAAATCGATATGTTTTCCTGCAAGTATTCCAAATACTGCAACGGTAGGCAAAAAATCCCTGTCAAAATAAAACCCTTCCTCCGTATAATTCCTGATGGTTTTCGCTTTATTTATCATTTTATTTACTATTTTACCCGTAACATTAAACTCTTTTTCCCAAAAATAAGGTTTAATCATATAAAATTTCCTCTCCCACAATTCGTTATGGGTCGGATAATATGCAAACTTTTTTGAATCTTCCTCAACAGAATTCGGATATAACTTATTTCCGTTTATATCTATAATATTGTCGTTTAAAATTTTATAATTTCTGGTT
The DNA here is from genome assembly GCA_027063075.1 of Nautiliaceae bacterium. Lineage (GTDB taxonomy): Bacteria > Campylobacterota > Campylobacteria > Campylobacterales > Nautiliaceae > Caminibacter. The sequence goes on from JAMOSM010000032.1 coordinate 2,559, forward strand.
TTAATGTTTTTTACAAGATTATAATAATGAGGGAAATTGTCGTATAAAAATTTTATGTTTTTTTCAAAAAGTGCTATATCCATTGTAACTCCGCTAAAAACAAAAAGTTTTTAGCGTATTATATCATTATTGTTTTAGCTGAAGAAGTGTGTTTAACATCTGGTCTGAAGTTGTTATTGT
>JAMOSM010000033.1 GCA_027063075.1 Nautiliaceae bacterium
CATCTTGGCAATATCAGCATAACCAGCTGGCTTAATCTCATTGAGTGCTGTACCAATCGCAATTGACCATACAAATACTAGCATTACCCAAACAGTTTTTTTTGATTTAGTATATACACCAAGAAAGTGAAATGCTAAACTAATAATTAATCCTGCAATAATTAATGTCATTAAACTCATTTTATTAAATTCTCCCCTCTAGGTTTTATAGTATCTGTAATGTTTGCATCTTTTACCATCATATTGCTAAAATTTCTAACACCAATTGTTGCAAAAATCATTGTTCCAAAAACAAGAATTAATGCAATTAATCCTACTCCATAGCGTTTAAATATTGCTTTCATTTATTTTTTTTCTTCTTTGATTTTAAATCTATCATTAGTTTTTTCTTTTAAATCTTGATCAACTTCAGTCCATTCAATACATCTTGATGTATGAAAATCTCTTTCATAATCAGGATTTTTAAATAGGTGATTTTCTACTCTCCAACCTAATTTTTGAGATAATAAAACAGATCTTGAAATAGTACGACGCATTTTATTTTCACAGATAATAGTTTGACCCTCTAAGAACATTTTTTCTACATTTGACATTCTTGTTGTAGTTACATTATAGTGTGCTACAATCATAATTGTTACAAAAGCTCCAACTGATAACATCCCTTTTTTAAATGCTCCTGCTGGTACAAAATCTCTTGATGTAACAAAAGCTGTAATGCTTAAGATAAATATACCTATAACTATATAAACAATCTCTAATTCTAAAAATAAATCCATTTGTAAATCCCTTAACTTATGTGTTGTGCTTCCCAAGTTGCAAACTCAGGTGTGAAGTACTCTATACGAACTTTTTTAAATTCACGTGAACTATAAAGTGGCATATGTGTTTTACTTGGTATCTCCGCTGCCATTTCAGCAATGATTCCATTTGTTTCTTCTTTTGTTTTTCCGTGAACCATTGTAAATAGATTATATGGCCAGTTAGCATATTTTGGACGAAGGTAGCAATGTGAAACAGCTGAAAAAGATGCTGCATTAGCACCAATTTCTTCACCTTTTTCACCCTCTTCAACATCCCAAACAACCATTGCATTAGCATTAAAGCCTGCTTTTCTATGGTTTAAGATTGAAGCAAATCTTCTCATCATACCAGATTCTTGAAGTTCTTTTAAAATTTCAAAAAACTTATCATAAGAAATATTTAATTCATCTGTTATTTTTTTAAATGGTTCAGACACCATATCTATATCGTATTGAGCTCGTTCGACTATTGCTTGATGAAGTGGAGTCATCTCTATTTCAGTATGAACTACCTTTTTAACTTTTTCTTTTTTCTCATCTTTTCCAGTAGTATTTAGTTTTACATTTATTTTGAAAAGTTTTAAAGTTGGAAGCATTATATAGTCATCTGCCTCTGTAAGTTTTGCTAGTATTTCTATGGTTTTATCAAGGCCTAATTTAGAGTCAGGAGAAACTGCCATCGTAAACCAGATGTTAAACTCATGATTTCTTTCATAGTTATGTGAAACACCAGGGTGAGCATTTATAATTTTTACAGCTGCAGAAATTTTATCTTCTGGTATTTTAAATGCAACTAAAGAAGATTTGTAACCAAGTCTTTTAGTATCAAAAATTGCTGATGTCTGACGTATTATATTTGCTTTTTTCTGTTCTTGTAAAATTTTAAGAACTTCTTCTTCACTCATGTTTAACTCATTTGCTATAACCTCAAAAGGTTTAGCAACTAAAGGAAACTTTTTTTGAATCCTCGATAAAATTTCGTCTGTCATATAATAATATTCCGATTTATAATTTATTTTTTTGGATTGTAGGGTAATTATTATTAATATAAGTTGATATGACTCAATTAGATTTTTCAATAGCTTATGGTATTATGTCAAAAAATAAAATATAAAAAGAGACAAATGGCTTATTTTCCAGCTTTTTTAAAACTAGATAATAAAAAAATATTGATTGTTGGTGGTGGATATATAGCTTATGAAAAGTTAGAGCATCTACTTGACTTTACATCAGATATATCTGTTGTTTCGTTAGATTTTTCAAATGATATGATGGAGTTGATAGAAAGAAATTCTCTACATGTAGAGAAACGTGGATATGAAAAAGGTGATATAAAAGATTTTGCTGTAGTTATTGTTGCAGTTGATGATATACCCCTTCAGGGTGAAATATTTAACGAATCAAAACAGTATAATTGTTTATGCAACTCTGTTGACTCAGTCGATTATTGTGATTTTATTTTTCCATCTTATGTAAAAAAAGATGATTTAACCATTGCTATTTCAACTTCTGGTGCATCACCAGCAATGGCTAAACACTTAAGAAGGTATTTACAAAATCTTATCCCGAGTGGAATAAGTGAATTTCTTCAAGAGATGAAGAATTTGAGAAAAACTTTACCTAAGGGTAAAGAGAGAATGAAAATGCTTGATAAAAAAGCAGAAAATTATATAAAAACATGGAAAGAGAGTAATTAAAATATGAAGATACCTGTAAAAAAAGCATTGATTTTTGGATTTTTCACAGCCTTTTTAGTATTAGGAGCTGTTTCAATGCAAAGAGCTATGCCTAACGCAAAAGAGCAACGTATATATGAAGCTATTAAAGTATATGGTCCATATACTATGGAAAAAAGAATTGGTGGTTTAACTATTATTGATAAGCGTGATGGTACAAAAGAAAAGCCTAGTTCTAAAGAAGTTT
>JAMOSM010000034.1 GCA_027063075.1 Nautiliaceae bacterium
GATTATTGATTTTCTTGGATGTTTAGGGTCAATTTTTTTTGGGCGGTATTTTTTGTCCCAGAGGTTTTCTTTTTTAATCCACTCTTTACAGCAGTTAAGATTTAGTATGCTAAAAGTTTTTAGAGGGTATTTTAAAGCTAAGCCGTAAAGAAATCTGTTTGTAACGATTTTTGGGCATTTTTTGATTTTTATCTCTTTTTTTAATCTGTTTGGAAGATTGAGAGTTTTTATTACTTTTTGGTGGTTTAAGTTTTTATAATAAATTAAATGGTATAAAAAAAAGCTTTCAATTGGATTGTTTTTATAAAGTTTTGCCAAATGAAAAAACTCATTTTTATTAAATTCTAAATTTAAAAGTTTTTTTGCAATTCCAAGGACAATAAAGTAGTAAAATCCGTAATAAAGATACTTTGATTTAAACATTTTTTCAAATTCCATATAAATTCTATCACGGCTTAAGTCGCTAAGGTCAATACCGCAGCATAGTCTAACAGTTTCAGGTGCTACTTTAAATTTAAGACGGCTTGCAAACTGCATAGCTCTAAGAACTCTTAAAGAGTCTTCAATAAAAGTTTTGTCATCAATGTGTCGGATTATTTTGTTTTGAATATCCTTAATTCCGCCCCAAAAATCCAAAATCTTCTCGGTGTATATGTTTTTCATAAGGGCATTCATTGTAAAATCGCGTCTGCGAGAGGCTGTTTTTTCATCTTGAGTTATGGATACTTCAAAACCCTTGTGACCTTTTGTAACTTTTGTCTCAATACGCGGCAGGGCGATATCGAAAGTTTTCCATTTATATACAAAAAAACTTTTTCCAACCCCTTTAGCTCCGAGTTTTTGCATAAGCTCATCGAATTTATCGGGATTTATATCATAAACTTCAATATCATACTCTTTTGATTTAATACCTAAAATTTCATCCCTTACACACCCTCCTACTAAATAAACCCTTTTTGTATAAGGGGCAAAAAATTTTTTTAAAAACTCTAACTCTTTATTTTTCATTTAATTTTTCTTCAATCCTTGCAAGAAGATATTCAAGAAAATTTAGGGTAACATCAAGTTTTACGTCTAAATTCTGGGTATTTGGAGACTGAAGCCCTTCAAAAAGTATTAAAAGCCTTTCTCTTATTTTTTTTAAAAATTCCTTGTCATTGCACTCTTTTTTTTCAAATTCTTTAAAAATTTCCTCTTCTTCAAATTCCTGAATAGTTTTTATTATAGTCTCTTTTAAATCCATTAAAACTCACTTAGCCATTTTTCAAATTCATATCGGTTTTTTTGATTTATGTTATCAAACTCTTTAAGTTTTAAAATATTTACCCCTTTAAATTTTCCTCTTAACTCAAGTCTTTTTATCGATTCGATAATTTCTTCATCATCGGGATGTTTTTTTAAAAGTTTTTTATAAACACTCAAGGCTTCTTTTTTAAAGCCTTGAGATTCTAAAATAAGAGCATATCTTTTACTCAGCGGCATGTTCTGCTATTAATGTTCCCATTTCACTTGTTGTAACCACTTCTTTAGCGTCAAAATTTGCTAAATCTTTTGTTCTATAGCCTTTCGCAAGCACTTTTTTTATTGCATTTCTAATTCTTTGAGAGCTTTTGTCTTCGCCTAAATAATCAAGCATCATAGCAGCACTTAAAATTGTGGCAATTGGGTTTGCAATTCCCTGTCCTGCAATATCAGGAGCACTTCCGTGAATCGGTTCAAAAAGTCCAACTTTTCCGCCAATACTTGCACTTGGAAGAAGTCCTATGCTTCCTACAATCATACTGGCTTCATCACTTAAGATATCCCCGAAAATATTTCCTGTTAAAATCACGTCAAACTGTTTTGGGTCTCTTACAAGCTGCATTGCGGCGTTATCTACATACATATGCTCAAGTTCAACATCAGGATAATTTTTAGCTACTTCTTCTACCACTTCTCTCCAAAGCTCGCTAACTTCAAGTACGTTTGCCTTATCGACAGAAGTTACTTTTTTTCTTCTTTTTTGTGCTTCTTTAAATGCAACGTGAGCAATTCTTTCAATCTCGTCTCTACTGTAAATCATAGTGTTATAAGCTTTGTTGTCGTCTTTATATCTTGGTTCTCCAAAATAGATTCCTCCTGTAAGTTCTCTTACAACCTCTAAATCAACGCCTTTAATAACTTCTGGTTTTAAGCTTGAAGCGTTTGTCAGTTCATCAAAAATAATTGCAGGGCGGAGGTTTGCAAACAGTCCAAGAGATTTTCTGAGTTTAAGAAGTCCTGTTTCGGGGCGTTTTTCTTTTGGAAGGTTATCCCACTTAGGTCCTCCTATTGCACCAAAAAGTATTGCATCTGAATTTTGACACCCTTTTATTGTTTCATCAGGACACGGATTGTCAAACACATCAATAGCCGCTCCTCCTAAAAGATATTCGTTATATTCAAGATTAAATCCGTCTTTGCTTGCAACCGCATCAAGTACTTTTATAGCCTCATCAACAATCTCAGGACCTATCCCGTCACCTTTAAGTACTGCTATTTTATAATTTTTCATTGTTTTCCTTTAAAATCTCTTTTGCATAATTGATTAATCCTCCAGCTGCTATTAATTCCTGCATAAACGGAGGAATTGGGGCAAATTTATACTCTTTTCCTGTGTCGATGTTGTGAATAATACCTCTGTCTAAATCAATTTTTATTAAATCTCCCTCGTTTATTTCATCAGTTTCAAGAATTTCAAAAATAGGAAGTCCCATATTAAAACTGTTTCTGTAAAATATCCTTGCAAAACTTTTTGCAACCACTGCTGCAACCCCTGCGGCTTTTAGTGCAATTGGGGCATGTTCGCGGCTGCTTCCGCTTCCAAAATTTTTACCGGCTACAATTATATCACCCGGTCTGACCTTGCTTGGAAATTCAGGGTCTGCATCTTCCATTACGTGTTTTGCAAGCTCGTGAGGGTCAGATGTGTTTAAATATCTTGCAGGAATAATTAAGTCTGTGTCAATATTGTCTCCAAACTTCCAAACTCTACCTGTTATTATATTCATTTAAAACCTTTTTTGATTGAATTTTATCAAATTTTTATATAATAACACAAAAAGAGTTTAAAATGAAAGTCTCTCTTTGTATTGTAAAAGCTATTAAAGATTTGTTTAATCCTGAGGTTGTAAAAGTTGTTTTGGTTACTGCATTGCCGCTTTTTTTTCTTTATTTTGGGATATTGTTTTTATTTTGGGAGAATATTATAAGTTTTTCAAACTTTATTATTTCCTGGGTCCCTTTTAGTGTTTTGAAGTTAAATGGAGCTTTTTTTATTCTGTTTTTTTTATGGTTTATAAGTGTAGTTGTTACTTTTGCTGCAATTAGTGCTATTTTAGGTCCCATTTTTTTAAAAAATTTAGGAGAAGAGAGACATTATTTATATACGGTTATTTTAATTTCTCTTTTATCTTTGTTGTATGCGTTTTTGTTTATAAGTAATTGGGATTTTATAAATTCTGAAGTTCAGAGACTTCTTACCCTTTTGCCTTTTGATACGGTTTCAAAAGCTGTTGGGGCTATAGTTGCTGTTTATATCTTTTATAATATGTTTATTTTGTCTTTGTTTATAATTATTTTTATTTTTGCAAAGCCTTTTTTAGAGGCTATAAGGGAGCTTGAATATCCTGTTTTGGAAATTAACATTCAGGATAAGTTTGAATTTAAACGAGTTTTTTTAAAAGATATATTTTTGTTTATAGCTCTTTTTATTTTGCTTTTTCCTCTGTTTTTTATACCGGTTGTTAATATGGGTGTTCAGATATTTTTATGGGCAAAACTTTATCACGATTCGTTTATCTATTTTGTATGTAATGAATATTGTTCTAATAATGAATTTGAAAAACTTAAAAATTATAAGCTAAAAACCATTCTGATAGCTTTAATTGCCGCAAGTTTTAACTTTTTGCCTATTGTAAATTTTTTTGCGCCTTTTTTTGCAGTTATTATGTTTTTTCACTGTATTATACAATTAAAGTTAAAAAAAGGAAATTAATTTTTGTTATCTTTTTAGATTATTTATCGTTTGCAGCATTTCATCACTTGTCATTATGGCTTTGCTTGCCGCGTCATATGCTCTTTGACCGGTTATTAAATCAGTCATTTCTTCTACCAGCTGAACATTACTCATTTCGATAAATCCCTGTCTGATTTCTCCAAGCCCTTCAATTCCCGGAGTTGCTACAATAGGGTCGCCTGAGGCTGAAGTGTTTATATATAAATTACTTCCAAGAGAGTGAAGTCCTGCTGGGTTTATAAATTTTGCAAGCTGTATTTGCCCGATTTGCTGCATTTGAGTCTGTCCGGCTTCAAGAATACTTACAGTCCCGTCTGTTCCTATAGAAATTTGAACCGTATCTGCCGGGAGTGTAATTTCTGGAATTAATTTATACCCATCACTTGTAACTATGTTGCCGTTTGCATCAAGTTTAAACGCACCGTCTCTTGTATAGGCAATTCTTCCATCAGGAAGTTGTACCTGAAAAAATCCGTCTCCTTGGATTGCCAAGTCAAGATTATTATTTGTCTGTTTTAGGTTTCCTTGTGTAAATATTTTTGTAACAGCTGTTGGTCTTACTCCAAGTCCTACATTTATTCCTGTTGGGCTTGTTGTGGTTGTTGAGGTGGCTGTTCCTGCATATTCCATTGTCTGATAAAAAAGGTCTGCAAATTCTGCACGCTGTTTTTTATAACCTATTGTATTTACATTTGATATGTTGTTTGAAACAACGTCAATTTGCATCTGTTCAGACATCATACCTGTTGCGGCTGTATAGAGGCTTCTTAGCATAAAAATTCCTTTTTAAATTTTAAGCAAAATCTGTTCCTTTTACGCTTTTATGCTTGCAAGTTTTTCAATGGCATCTCTTTGTAAATCATCCATAAACGTTGTCATTACTTTTTGATACTGCTCAACAAGCCTGTTTGTTTCAATAAGCTCACTCATTTCTTTTACAACATTTACATTTGATTTCTCTAAAAAACCCTGTAATGTGGAGTTTGTAGTGTTTATTGTTTCACTTCCCGGAATAAAATCCCACATTTTGTTACCTACTTTTTTTAATGAATTAACATTATCTATGCTTACAACTTTAAGAGTTGCTATTTTTTGATTATCTGCAAAAATATTGGCGTTTTCATCTATTGTTATCTGTTTTGCATTAAGAGGGATTTGAATTGGTTTATTTTGAATATCTAAAACTTTGAAGCCTTCTTTTGTAATTAAAAAACCTTCTTTGTCTAAATTAAAATTACCTGCACGGGTTAGTTTTTCTCCATTAGCATTTACTACAAAAAAGGCATTGTTTGATTTTAGGGCTATATCTAAAGGATTTGATGTTTTTATTATGTTTCCAAGGGAAAAATTTGTATATTCTTCTACAATTTGAGGGACTTTATTTAAACTTCTGTTTATAAACTTTGCAGCTTCTTTTGTGTTATCTTCAAGTGGTAAAATCTCTCTTTTTTCACTAAATATTCTTTCGAAATCACCGATTACTATATCATCCTGTTTAAAACCAGGAGTGTTTACATTTGCAAGATTGTTTGATATTAAATCTAAACGATTAAACTGAGTTACCATTGCACCTGTTGCGCCATAATATCCGTTAATCATTAATGTCCTTTTTGTGTTTCTCAAGCAAAAAGCGTTCCTGAAAAATGATTGTAAATTATGGTATAATTACATCTTAAAAGACTTTTGCTAAGTTTTACTTCTGCAGCTTAAATTAAGGAGATTTAATGGCACTTGCTAAAGAATTAATCAAACTTTTTAAAGATAATAAAAACGGTATTGTAACATATGAAAGCATTGTAAATTTTTTGCCTAAAGCCCCTACTAAAAAAGAGACAAAAGAGATACTCGAACTTGCTAAAGAGAATAATATCCGTTTAATGACAGCCGCTGAAGTGGCTAAACTTAAAAACCTTGAGGATGTTGTTAAAAACGAAGAGGAAAGACAGAGAAAAAAAGAAGAACTTGCCGAAGATATTTTAAAAGATAAAGAGCTTCTTGAATGGAGCAGGTCTGATAGTCCTGTTAGAATGTATTTAAGGGAAATGGGACATATTCCGCTTCTTGATAAAGATGAAGAGATTGAAATCTTTAGAAGAATTCAGCTTGGTGAGGAGATTATCCTTGATGCTATATGTTCAATTCCATTTTTGATTGATTTGGTACTTAAATACAAAGAGCCTCTTTTAAACAGAGAAAGAAGAGTAAAAGAACTTTTTAAAAATTTTGTAGATGAAGAAGAAGTGGAAGACGAAGATACAAAAGAGGGTAAAAAAAACAAAAAAATCTCTCTTCGCGAAAAAAGAATTAATGAACTTTTTAAAAATTTAGAAAAAGCTAAAAAAGAGTGGGAAAAAGTTATTGATGAATATGATAAGGTATTAAAAGATAAATCTATGCCAGAAGAAGAGAGACTTCATAAAATTTTACAATTGACTTTTAAAAAGAAAAAAGTAAAAGAAGCACTAAATGAGCTTGGATATACTTCAAAACTTATCAATGAAATTGTAAAAACGGTTGAGACCGCTTTAAAAGGCGATAAAGATTTTGAAAAAGAACTTAAGAAAAAAGAGTATAGACTGCCTCTATTTAATGAGCAGCTAAGAAAATTGCATAAAGAAATTTTGAGTAAAATTACTGAGCTTAGCAAAGAAGATATAGCGGCAATGGTTCCGGAGCATACAATGGTAAATGTTTATATGGATATTAAAAAACTTGTAGAAGCTAAAAAAGCGAGTGAAAATACTTTTGGAATGGAACCTAAAAAGCTTGAAGTTATTTTAGAACAGCTAAAACGCGGTAAAAAGATAGTAACAGAAGCTAAAGAGAAAATGGCGCGTGCAAATCTTAGACTTGTTGTAAGTATTGCAAAAAAATATACTAACCGCGGACTTCCTTTTCTTGATTTAATTCAGGAAGGAAATATTGGGCTTATGAAAGCTATTGATAAGTTTGAGTTTGAAAAAGGTTATAAATTTTCAACTTACGCTACTTGGTGGATACGCCAGGCGATAAGCCGTGCTATTGCAGACCAGGCAAGAACGGTTAGAATTCCAATTCATATGATTGAAAATATTAACCAGATTAATAAAATTATAAGAAAATACGTTCAGGAAGAAGGAAAAGAACCGACTCTTGAAGTTATTGCAAAAGAGATGAAAATGCCAATAGAAAAAGTTAAACAAATTCTAAAAATTTCAAAAGAGCCAATTTCCCTTGAAGCGCCTGTTGGAGAAGAGGAAGACGGAAAATTTGGAGACTTTATTGAAGATAAAACTTTTTCAAACCCATATGAAGAGGTTGTTCAGGAAGATTTAAGAAAACATATAGAAGAGATACTTGAAAACCTTAACGAAAGAGAAAAAGCAGTTATTAAAATGAGATTTGGACTTATGCCAGATAAGAGTGAGAGAACACTTGAGGAGATTGGAAAAGCTTTAAATGTAACGCGTGAGAGAGTTAGACAAATTGAAAGTAGTGCTATTAAAAAACTAAGGCATCCAAACATTGGCAAACTTCTTAAAAATTATTTAGAGGGATAATCTTGAAAAAGTGGGAGCTTATAAAAGAGTTTTTAATAAGGTTTATTAAAGAAGAGATTACAAAAACAGGGCTAAAAAGAGGGATTTTAGGACTTAGTGGAGGAATTGACAGTGCGGTGGTGGCTGTTTTGGCAAAAGAGGCTTTAGGCGATAATTTTAAAGCTTTTCTTCTTCCAAGCCAATTTTCTTCTTCTTCAAGTATAGAAGATGCAAAAGAGCTGTGTGAAAAATTTGATATCGATTATGAGACAATCTCAATTGAGCCTCTTTTAAAAGCTTATCCTATTGAAGATAAAGTCAGACTTGGTAATTTTTCTGCGAGAATGAGAATGGCAGTTTTATACGATAAGTCTGCCGAGCTTTGCGCCTTGGTTATAGGAACTAGCAACAAAACAGAATTGATGCTTGGATACGGAACGCTTTTTGGAGATTTAGCAAGTGCGCTTAATCCAATAGGCGACCTTTACAAAACAGAAATTTTTGAATTTGCAAAATTTTTAGGAGTGCCTGATAGCATAATAAATAAACCTCCAAGTGCGGATTTGTGGGTAGGGCAAAGTGATGAAAAAGAGCTTGGCTACAGTTATGATGAAATTGACCCGGTTTTAATGGATTTTGTGGATAATAGAGCTACAAAAGAGGAACTTTTAAAAAAATATGATAAAAATTTGGTTGAATTTATATTAAAAAAAGTTTATCAAAATCAGTTTAAAAGAAAGCTTCCGATTATTGCAAAACTTAAATCCCGTACAATCGGGCACGACTTTTTATATGAAAGAGATATAAGACTTTGAGAAGAATTTATCAGTTTTTTGAAGAGATACTTTTTTATCCCCGTTTTTACCACTGGCCTTTAATTATTGTCTTGCTTCCTTTTTCTTTTATTTATATGAGTGTTTTACACTTTTTATTTCCAAAAAAGTTTGAAAACTTAGGTATTCCTATTATTAGTATCGGTAATATTATTGTAGGGGGAAGTGGCAAAACCCCTCTTAGCATAAAGATTGCAAAAGAATTTTTTTCTTACAAGCCCGCGGTTATTCTTAGAGGATATGGAAGAAAAAGTAAAGGTTTGGTGGTTGTTAGGGATTTTAAAAGAATACTTACCGGGGTTGATGAGAGCGGGGATGAAGCAATGGAAATTGCAACTTCTGTTAATGCTTTGGTAATTGTAAGTGAAAATAGAAAAGAGGGAATTTTAAAAGCAAAAGAGATGGGAGCCGGGTTTATTATTTTAGATGACGGGTTTGATAAGCCTTTTGAAAAATTTAATATTGTAATAGATGAAAAAATAAAAAATCCTTTTACCCTACCGGCAGGTGGATATAGGTATCCAAGAGTTGCTTTAAGATTTGCCGATTTGGTGTTAGAAGAAGGAAAAGATTTTAAAAGAAAAATAAAAGTGCCAGAAGGGGATATTTTAATAAGCGGTATTTCAAAACCAAAAAGACTTCTTAAATATTGGAATAAAGAGTATAGGTTTTTTCCGGACCATTATAATTACAAATGGGAGGATTTGAAGCCTTTTCAAAATAAAAGTATTGTAACTACAAAGAAAGATTATGTAAAACTTAGAAATTTTCCTTTAGATTTAAAGGTAATCGAACTTGAGATGGAATTAAAAAAGGAAGTTTTAGAAAAAATAGAAAAATATTTGATAAAATTTCAACAAAAAGGCTAAATAATGGATATTAAGGAAGTAAAAGAAGAGATAAAAAAAGAAGAAGAGCTTTTAGTTAAAGTTTTTCAGCTTGAAAAATTTTTAAAAAAGTATAAAAAGCCTTTAATAGCGGTCGTTTCTTTGTTTGTTATTATTTTAATAGGAAATTCTGTTTATAGTTATTATAAAGAAAATAAATTAATAAACGCTAATAATCTTCTTGAGGCTGCAATAAGAGGAGATAAAAAAGCTCTTGAAGAATTAAAGTCTGATAAAAAGCTTTATGATTTATATTTGCTGCAAAAAGGTGAATATTCAAAAATTTCAACTCCTGCTTTAGAGGAGATAAAAGCTTATGAAATTGCAATGAAAAGCGGAGATAAGAAAAAACTTGAAGAGTATTTAAACAATCCAAATTATCACGTATTAAAAAATGCTGTAAGGGTTGCTTTAATTAGAATATATCTTCAGGAAAACAATCATCAAAAAGCGGTGCTTTTAGCAAATGAAATTCCTCCTTATTCTAAGTTTAAAGAAATTGCCCTGTTTTTAATTCATTATGGGATAGTTAAATGAAAAAGTTTTTGTTAATTCCTGTTTTGCTTTTTTTAGGATGCAGCAGTAAAAATGAGTTTATTCCAAAAAATTCTAAAAAAAAGGTTCTTTTGTCAAAAGCTGATATAAAATATCTGCAAGACTATACAAAAAAAAATTTAACTTTTAAAGAACTCAAATTAAAATATGTAAAAAAAGAAAACTTTCTTGATGACGGGGTTAGGGCTGAGTGGGTTTATTTTGATGAAAATAATAAAGAACTTGGTAAGTTTAAAAAAATAAATAAGGATTTAGCGGTAAATGGTGAAAAACTTTTAATACTCACTCAGAAAAAACTTGTAAAACTTCCTTATATGGTGGCAAGTGCTACTAAAAACAGTAATTTAATTGCTATTGTGTTTGAAAATAACAGTATCGGAATTTATGATTTAAAAAAACAAAAACTGATTTTTTATAGGGAAAATGACCCTGTGATAGTCACAAAATATTTAAAAGCAAGTCCTGTTTTTTATAATGAACTGATTTTATTTCCTCTTTTGACTTCTCAAATTGGCATTTATGATTTAAAAACAAATGATTTTATTAGAAATATTGATTTATCGGATGATAATCTTATAAACAATATTATCTATTTAAATATTGTAAATAATCAGCTTTTTATGGCGACACCAAATAAGATAGTTTTATTTGACCCTAACTATTTAATAGATTTTAAAGGGGCTATTAAACATGTCATAAATGATGATAAATATATTTATCTGTTTATGGTAGATGGAAAAGTTATAAAGTTTGATACTAATCTTAAAAAAGTAAAAGAGATAAATCTGCCTTTTGCCGATTTTTTTGCTCCTGAGTTTTGCAAGGGAGATATTTATACTGTAACTTATAATAAATATTTAATAAAAATTACAAAAGACTTAAATGTAAGTGTTTATAGCGGTAATGATTTTGATACAAGCGAACCTTTAAAAATTAAGGATTGTAAAATTTACAATTCTGATAAGGTGTATTTTCTTGAGTAGATATTTAGAGGCTTTTTTGGAATATTTGTTAATTAATAAAGGTGTTAGTAAAAATACATATGAAGCTTACAAAAGAGATTTATTACAGTTTGAAGAATTTTTAAAAACGGATATTATAAACGCCACTTCAAAAGATGTTATTGCTTTTTTATCAGAAATTGATAATAAGCGTTCGTTAAACAGAAAACTTAGTGCAATAAACTCTTTTTTTGATTTTGCATACAAGAGGAATATGGTTGATGAAAAATTTAAAATAAAACAGGCAAAAATTCCAAAAACTCTTCCTAAGTTTTTGGAAAAAGATGAAATTTTAAACGCTATTTCTCATATAGATTATAATTCTACGTGGTTTGAATTAAGAGATAAGGCTCTTATTTTGTTTTTGTATGCAACCGGTCTTAGAATAAGTGAAGCTTTAAATGTAAAACTTAGCGATATTGAAGATGGATGGGTAAAAGTTGAGATGGCAAAAGGAGAAAAGCAAAGAGTTGTACCTATTGCTCCTTTAGCATTAAAAGCTATTCAGGAGTATCTTCATAAAAGACCTTGTAACAGTGAATATCTTTTTGTAAATAAAAACTGCAATAAACTCAGCCGTATCAGTGCTTTTAATATTACAAAAAAATATTTAAACGTCTCTCCTCATGTTCTTAGGCACTCATTTGCTACTTCATTGGTACTCGGAGGAGCAGATTTAAGGGTAGTTCAAGAGCTTTTAGGCCATGCTTCTCTTAATACTACTCAAATTTATACTCATATTCAAAAAGAGAATTTAAAAGATACGGTTTTAAAATACCATCCTTTAGAAGATTTAGAATGAAAGATGTAGTTGATGTTTTGCAAAAAAACGGAATTATTTGTAAAGAGTTAAAAAAGATAAATTTAAATACCAGAAAAAAAATAAAAACCTATCTTGGTGTAAATCTAAAAAATGAATACTGTTTGGTTATAGCTTTTTATAAAAAAAGCAGGATTTTAATAAAAGATTTAGAAATTTTAAAAGAGATTAATTTTCCTGTAAATTTTAGGTATAAAAAAAGAATTTTAATTCTAAATTCTCAAATCTGTTCTAAAGCAAAAGAAGAACTTAAAGATTGGAGGATTTTGTGGTTTTAGTTGATATTGGCAATACTCATATACATATTTTTGAAAACGGAAAAGTTTTTAATGTTAAAGATGCTTATCCTATTAGGGATAAAGTTTATTATATAAGCGTAAATGATAAAAAAGAACGAGATTTTTTAAAATTTAATCCGGATGCTGTTAATTTAAAAGATAAAGTTAAATTTGATACTTCTTATAAAAATCTTGGAATTGACAGAGTAATGGCTTGCAAGGCTGTAGATGATGGAGTTGTTGTTGATGCAGGAAGTGCTGTTACTATTGATATTATGCAAGATAATATCCATTTAGGCGGGGTTATTATGCCCGGTATTAGTGCTTTTAGGGAGGCTTTTGGTAGAATTTCACCAAAATTAAATGTAGATTTTTGTGAAGTCGATTTTAAAAAACTTCCTCAAAATACCTGTGAAGCTATAAGTTTTGGAAGTATCGGGGCTGTTGTTTTAATGATTGAAAATCTTAGAAAAAATAAAATAGTCTATTTTACCGGTGGAGATGGCAAGTTTTTAAATAAGTTTGTAGATGGAATTTATATAAGAGATTTAGTCTTTAGAGGAATGATTAAAACTATAAAGGAAGATTTATGACAGTCGCATTGCCTAAGGGTAGAATTGCAAATGAAGTTTTAGCTATTTTCAAAAAAATTTTTAACGAAGATTTTGAATTTGAAAGCAGAAAACTTATTTTAAAAAAAGCGGGTTTTACGTTTTTAAATGTTAGAAACTGGGATGTGGCAACTTATGTAGAAAAACAAGCAGCCGATATCGGAGTTGTGGGGTTTGATGTTATAACAGAACTTAGAAGTGATGTATTAGAGCTTTTGGATTTAGGACTTGGTAAGTGTAGAATTAGTGTTGGTGGTATAAAAGGAGATGAGAGTTATAAAAAAAAGAGTGAAATAGTAGTAGCAAGTAAGCTTAAAAATATAGCAAAAGAGTATTTTAGTAAAAAAGGAATTCCCGCACAGATTATAAAACTAAACGGTTCAATTGAGCTAGCACCCCTTGTTGGTCTTAGCGATGTTATTGTTGATATTGTGGAAACCGGAAGCACTTTAAAAGAAAACGGACTTGAAGAAAAAGAGGTAATAATGCATTCATCTGCAAGACTTATTGCCAATAAAAATTCATTTTTAACCAAAAAACCTCAAATTTTAGAACTTGTTGAAAGAATAAGGGAAGCAAATGGGGCTTGAGCTTTATGCTAAGGTTGAAGAGCTTTTTTTAGATAAAGAAGCCGCTTATATTTTATGGGGAAAATTTATTGAGATTTTAAAAGATTATGAAATAAAAGGAGTTTTGGATATAGGATGCGGAAGCGGTGATTTTTGTATGCTTGCAAAAAATGAAGGCATTGATGTTTTTGGAGTGGATTTAAGTAAAAACCAGGTAAAAAGAGCTCTTAAGAAGGGCTGTAACTGTGAAACTTTGGATGTTTGTAATTTAGATAAAAATTTTGATAGTGCAGTTGCTATTTTTGATGTAGTAAATTATATGAACGAAGATGAATTAAAGAAATTTTTTGAGTGTGTGAGAAATGTTATTAATAGATATTTTATTTTTGATATTAATACTTTATATGCAATGGAAGAACTTGCAGTCGGTACTTTAAAAGCTGAAGATGAGAATAGATTTTCGGTTCTTTATAGCGAATTTGAAGATAATAAGTTAATAACTGAAATTACTCTTTTTGAGAAAAAGAGCGATGAATGTTATGTAAAAACTCAAAAAAGTATTATTCAATATTTTCATTCTATTAATAAAATAGAAAAGATAAGTAAAATGGAGCTTATAGAAATTATTCCTATTTCTCTTTACGGAAGTGAGGAGGCGGAAAAACTTATAGTGGTTATGAAAATTTAACCTTTTGGTTTAAAATTTTCTTTGCTGATGCAAAATTCAGGCACAAAGCATTTTTCGCATTTAGGATTTTTTGCCGTGCAGGTATAACGTCCAAAAAGAACAAATGCTTGGTGAAGTTCGTTTAAATCTGTTTTAAAAGCTTTTACTAAGTCCTCTTCCGTTTCTTTTACTGTTTTAGCATCGGTTATTCCTAAACGGTGACTAACTCTAAAAACATGAGTATCAACGGCCATTCTGTTTTCTCCCTTGCTTTCTATTAAAAATACATTTGCAGTTTTATTGCCAACACCTGGGAGTTTAATTAGTTCTTTGTGGTCTTTTGGAATATTTCCTTTGTATTTTTCTTTTACTTCTTTTGCCATAGCAACAAGGTTTTTTGCTTTATTGTTAAAAAAGTTGCATGATTTTATTATCTCTTTTACATCTTCAACTTCAGCACACGCAAGTGCTTCAATAGTGGGGTATTTTTCAAAAAGCTTAGGAGTTATCATATTTACTCTTTTATCAGTGCACTGGGCGCTTAATATTATAGCTACTAACAGTTCATAATCATTATTGTAATTTAGTTCTGTTTTGCTCCCTCTGTAATGTTCTAAAAATCTTCTTTTAATCTCTTCAAGTTCTTCAGGGGTTCTTAAAACCAATCTTTCTCCTTTTGTTTTTTAAAATGCTATAATAACAAATATTT
The DNA here is from genome assembly GCA_027063075.1 of Nautiliaceae bacterium. Classification (GTDB taxonomy): domain Bacteria; phylum Campylobacterota; class Campylobacteria; order Campylobacterales; family Nautiliaceae; genus Caminibacter. The sequence continues at coordinate 14,485 of JAMOSM010000034.1, forward strand.
TTAAAAAAGGAGATATATGGCTGGACATAATAAATGGTCTAAAGTTAAACATATTAAAGCAAAAGAGGATGCTAAAAAGTCTAAAATTTTTACTAAACACGTAAGAGCTATTATGACAGCTGCAAGACAGGGTGGGGGAAATCCTGATAATAACCCAGCACTTCGTCTTGCAATTGATAGGGCAAAAGCAGACTCAATGCCTATGCAAAACATTCAAAGAGCAATAGATAAAGCTACAGGTAATCTTGATGGAGTAGTTTTGAGTGAAGTTACTTATGAAGGATATGGACCTGGCGGTGTGGCAATTATGGTTGAATGCTTAACAGATAATAAAAACAGAACGGTAGCAGAAATTCGCCACGCATTTAAAAAAGCCGGCGGCAGTCTTGGTACAAGTGGAAGTGTTGCTTGGATGTTTGAAAAAAAAGGTATAATTGTTGTAAATAGAAGTGATAAAGATGAAGAAGTAATGGAAGCTGCTATTGAAGCGGGAGCGGAAGATATTAAGGAAATGGATGAGGTTTTGGTAATAGAGAGCGCTCCTGAAGATTTTAACGCAGTGCTTGAAGCGGTTAATAAAATTAATGGAATTGAAATACTTGAGAGTAATATTCAATTGACTGCTACAAATTTAAGTGAAGTTGATGATGAAACAGCTGAAAAAGTTGAAAGACTTATTGAAGTTTTAGAAGATATAGATGATGTACAAAACGTAATACATAATATGGCATAAGGAGAAAAAATGAAAAAAATAGTTATAAGCGGATTAATAGCAACAAGTGCACTTTTTGCGTTTCCAGGGATGATGGGCGGCAGTATGAAAGGCAATGCCGGAATGATTGGCAAGCCTATGCCAAATCTTACAGATAATACAGTTTTAGCTGAAGTAAATGGAAAAAAGATTACTGTAAAAGAGATTAATGCTTATTTACAAGGCATTACTGGAGATAACAGGATAAAACTTCAAGACCTTCCAGCTCAACACGTAAAGCAGTTTGTAAAGCAGTATGTTGATACTTTATCGCTTTATAAAAAAGCAAAATCAATTGAAAATACTCCTCAGTTTCAAGCGGCAAAAATGAAACTTGCTGTTGATATGTGGCTTAAACACAGACTTCAGACTATGAAAATTTCAGATAAGGAAGCAAGGGAGTTTTATGAGAAAAATAAAGACATCTATTTTAAAACAACTCCTCAGGTTAAAGCTAGACATATCTTAGTAAAAGACAAAGCAACTGCTGAAAAACTTATTAATGAGTTAAAAGGTCTTAAAGGAAAAGCTTTAGAAGAGAAATTTGCTGAGCTTGCTAAAAAATATTCAGTTGGTCCAAGCAAGGTTCAGGGTGGAGAACTTGGATGGTTTGATCCAAAATCTATGGTTCCTGAATTTGCTGAAGCTGTTAAAAATTTAAAACCAGGTCAAATGACTCTTCAGCCTGTAAAGACAAGGTTTGGTTATCATATAATTTTAGTTGAAGCTAAAAAAGATAATAACTATATGCCTTATGAGCAGGTTAAACCTCAAATTGTTGAATATCTAAAAAGATTAAAACTTCAAGAGGAGATTAAAAAACTTCAATCAAATGAAAACGTAAAATATTTTATAAAAAATTCTTAAAGGAGGAGTAGATGAGCTGGTGGAAAGACCTTGGGGTAAATCCTGGAGTATTAACAGGAAGTGAAGCTGCAAAAGTTTTGGATTACGCAAAAGACCA
>JAMOSM010000035.1 GCA_027063075.1 Nautiliaceae bacterium
GCCAGAAATTATTAAGGAGTTTAAAAAAGAATATTCTAACATTAATATAAAACTTATTTTAGCAAGCAGCGGAAAGCTTGCAGCTCAAATAATGCACGGGGCACCTTATGATATTTTTTTATCGGCTGATATGAAATATCCAAACTTTTTATATAAAAAAGGGTTTGCTAAAACTAAGCCAAAAGTTTATGCAAAAGGAGCAATTTGTTTGTTTTCAGTAAAGCATAATAAGTTATCTTTAAAAAATTTATCAAAATATAATCAAATAGCAGTGGCTAATCCAAAAACAGCGCCTTACGGAAAAGCGGCGATTGAGGCATTTAAAAACGCAGCTATTTATAATAATGTAAGAGACAAGTTAATTTATGCAGAAACTGTATCTGCTGTTATTTCTTATAGTGTTAATGCCGCTGATGTAGGTGTTGTTGCAAAATCTTCTCTGTTTTCACCAAAAATCAAAAAGATGAAGTTTTTTTCAAAGGAGATAGACCCAAAGCTTTATACGCCTATAAAGCAGGGAATAATACTTTTAAATAATAAAAAGGAGGCAAAAGAGTTTTATGATTTTATTTTGTCTGATAAAGCTAAAAAAATTTTTGAAAAATATGGATACAAATGAAGTTTAAGGCGCTTTTAAAAGAGATTATTTCTTTAGATGGAATTAATCTTTTAAAATTTGTTGTGGATGATATAGAGATAAAAGTGTTAATTTTAGAATTAAACATCAATCTTAAAAAAGGGGATTTTGCCATTCTTTATGTAAAACCAACAAAACTTTATGTCTCAAAAAAAAGGTGTGAGTTTGAAAATGTAGTGGAGGTTGAGATTAAAAATATAAAAAATGGAAAAATTGTTTCTGTAATTGAGGGAAAGTTTAAAAATTTTGATTTTGAAGCCATTATGTTAAAGGAAATGGTTGATTTAGACAATAAGGGGTATCTGTTTTTTAAGTCAAGTGATATTTCTATATTAGGAAAATGCAATGATTGACTTTACTCCTTTTATTCTTTCTTTTAAATTGGCTTTTTTTGTAACTATTATATTGCTTATTATAGGAATTCCTTTTGCTTGGTTTTTAGCTTCTACAAAGTCTAAGATAAAACCGCTTTTAGAAACAATTACCGCTCTTCCTATTGTTCTGCCGCCTTCGGTTTTAGGGTTTTATCTTTTAGTAGCACTTTCTTTAAACTCTCCTATTGGGCGGTTTTTTTATGAAATGTTTGATGTAAAGCTTGTTTTTTCATTTCCGGGACTTATTGTTGCAAGCTGTATTTACTCTTTTCCTTTTATGATTCAGCCTCTTCAAAGCGGTTTTGAGAGTCTTGATAAAAGTTTAATAGAGGCTTCTTATGTAAGCGGTAAAAGTAAAATAGAAACTCTTTTTAAAGTTATTATACCTAATATAAAAAGCAATCTTTTAACTGCTGTTATTATTACTTTTGCCCATACTATAGGGGAGTTTGGGGTTGTATTGATGGTTGGAGGCTCAATTCCGGGTAAGACTGAGGTTGCAAGCGTTGCTATTTATGACTTTGTTGAAATGATGGATTATAAAAGCGCTCATATCTACAGTGCCATAATGTTAGTTATAAGTTTTTTGGTTTTATTTGTAGTATATTATATAAATGAAAAAAACAAAAGAAAATTTAATGATATTTATTGATGTAAGAAAAAAACTTCACGGTGTATATAAAGATATGGAGCTTAAATGTAATATTGAGCTTAAAAAGGGTGATTTTTTAGCCGTTTGTGGTGAGAGTGGAAGTGGAAAGACCACACTTCTTAGAATAATTGCCGGGCTTGAGAGGGCTGAGGGGAGAATTGTTGTTGATGGTGAAGTATGGCTTGATAAAAAATGTTTTTTGCCTCCTCAGAAAAGAGAAATAGGGTTTTTGTTTCAAAATTATGCCCTTTTTCCGAATATGAATGTTATGCAAAATCTTTTGTATGTCAATAATGATGAGAAACTTGCTAAAAAACTTTTAGAAATGTCAGAAATTTATGAGTTAAAAGACAGATACCCCGCTTCTTTAAGCGGCGGACAAAAACAGCGTGTTGCACTCTGCAGGGCTTTAATGAAAAAACCAAAACTTCTGCTTTTAGATGAACCTTTTTCTGCACTTGATCCAAAAATGAGGGAAAAACTTCAAAACGAACTTAGTTATTTTCATAAAGAGTTTGATTTAACTACTATTATGGTTACCCATTCACCAAGTGAAATATATAAACTTGCAAACAAAATGATAGAGATAAAAAAAGGTGAAATTGTTAAAAAAGGTAACCCTAAAGAAGCTTTGCTTAATACAAAAAGCAGTGAAAAGTTTGCATTAGAAGGTATAATTATAGATATTAAAAAAGTTGATGTAATTTATGTGGCAGTTGTTGCTATTGGAAATAATTTGGTTGAAATAGTGTTATCTAATGAGGCAAAAGAGTTTAAAACAGGGGAAAAAGTTATAGTTTCAAACAAAGCTTTTTCTGTAAATATAAGAAAAAAGGAATAAAGTTGAAGATTTTACTTGTTGAAGATGATGAATTTATCGGGGAAATGATAAAAGATTATTTTGAAATGCAGGGTAACAGGGTTGATTATTACAATTCTCCTAAAAAAGCTTTAGAGGAGATATATCCAAGCAGTTATGATATTTTTTTAATTGATATTAATATGCCTGAAATGGACGGGTATGAATTT
>JAMOSM010000036.1 GCA_027063075.1 Nautiliaceae bacterium
CAACTTCTGGTTTTTTATCCTGCATTCCAAGCATTCTAGATACATTTGGACCGTAAATATCCCCATCAAGTATCCCTACCTTTTTACCTTCTTTACTAAGTGCAAGAGCTAAATTAACAGCAGTTGTAGATTTACCAACTCCACCTTTACCAGAAGATACCATTACAAAATCTTTTACATTTGGCATTTTATTTACACCGCGAGAAGAAGTCTCTCTTGGTTTTTTTGGTCTAATAATTTGAGTTGTAGCTTCAACTCCTATTTTTTTTAGCTCATCAATCGTTGCGTCATTTAGTTTTTGAGCTACCTCATCATCGGTTGAAGGAATTTGATAAGTAATAATCGCTTTTTTTCCGTCTTCACTAACTTCAATATCTTTTACAAATCCAAAATCCACAACACTTTTTTTAAAGCCCGGATAAATTACATTTTTTAGGGCTTTTTCAATTTTTTCTTTCACTTTATCTCCTTATAAGTTTTTTTTATTATTTATATAACTTTTTTTTATATTTGTCAATATTAAATATTCTCTTTTTCCATCTTTTTAGCCGCTTCTTTTTTAAACTCTTCCCAGTCAAAATTTTTTAAACTGTCCTGAGTTACTTTATAGCTGCAAAACTTAGGTCCGCACATAGAACAAAATTCAGCCTCTTTAAAAACTTCTTGTGGCAAAGTCTCATCGTGATATTCTTTTGCTCTTTCCGGGTCAAGTGCAAGCTCAAACTGTCTTTTCCAGTTAAAATGATATCTTGCATCGCTCATTTCATCGTCTTTATCCCTTGCTCCTGGAATTTTTCTTCCTATATCAGCCGCGTGTGCCGCAATTTTATATGCCATCATACCTTCTCTAACATCCTCTTCATTTGGAAGTCCAAGATGCTCTTTTGGCGTTACGTAACAGAGCATACTAACCCCTTGCCAAGCAGCCATAGCAGCCCCAATTGCACTTCCTATATGGTCATATCCAGCTCCAATATCAAGTACCAAAGGACCTAACACATAAAAAGGAGCTTCGTGACAATAAATCTGTTCAAGTTTTACATTTCTCTCAATCTCATTAATTGGCACGTGTCCCGGACCTTCTATCATAACCTGAACGTCTTTATCCCAGGCCCTAAGAGTTAGCTCTCCAAGTATTTTTAGCTCTTCAAGCTGAGCTTTATCACTTGCATCATACAAACATCCAGGTCTTAAACTATCCCCTAAACTTAAAGAAACATCATACTCTCTACAAATTTCAAGTATATCATCAAAAATAGTATAAAATGGATTTTCTTTGTGGTGTTTTAACATCCACGAAGCTGTTAAACTTCCCCCACGACTAACAATTCCCATTTTTCTTTTTGCAATTTCTGGCATATGTCTTAGAAGAAGCCCAGCGTGGATTGTAAAATAACTAACTCCCTGACGTGCCTGTTTTTCAAGAACTCTTAAAATATCATCATATGTAAGTTTTTCTACATCTCCGATTTCATCAATAATTTGATACATAGGCACAGTCCCAATTGGCACCGGGCTTGCTTTGATAATAGCTTCACGGATTTCATCCATATTTTTAGCCCCAGCACTTAAATCCATAACCGTATCGGCTCCGTATTTTACAGCAGTTTTTAGTTTTTTAACCTCCTCTTCAATATCGCTTGCAAGAGCACTTGCTCCAATGTTTGCATTTACTTTTGTTTTTGTAACCCTTCCAATTGCCATAGGTTCAAGATGAGTGTGGTTAATGTTTGCCGGAATTATACATCTTCCCCTTGCCACTTCTTTTCTTAAAAATTCAGGGTCAAGATTCTCTTTTTTTGCCACATATTCAATCTCTTCAGTAATAATTCCTTTTTTTGCATAATACATCTGAGTTCTTACTTTGTCATTTGCTCTTTTTTTAATCCACTCTTTTCTCATAAACTTCCTTTTAAGATATGTTTTATCGGAATTTAACCAAAAAAACTTAAAATCAGCTTAAAAGAAAAAGTTAAAAAAAAATTTGCTCTTTAATAATCACTTATTTACAAAAAGTAACATTTTTTTTTTGTATAATTTTGTAACATTTTTACAAAAGGAAACAGTTTGGATGTTACTTTAATAGTTTTGAGTGCAGGTAACTCAAGCAGATTTAATTACTCTGTAAAAAAACAATGGTTAAGAATTTACAACAAACCCTTATGGGAATTTGTGGCTAACAGATTTAACGAATTTTTTGAATTTAAAAAAACAATTATAACCGCAAACCCTGAAGAAGTAAGACTTTATAAAAAGATAAGCGATTATGAAATAGTACCAGGAGATAAAGAAAGACAGCTTAGTCTAAAAAAAGCCCTGCAAAAAGTTAATACCGAATATGTAATGGTCACAGACGTAGCAAGGGCGTGCGTACCCGAAGAAATTATTTTAAATCTTATATCTTCAATAAAATATGCCGATTGTATAGTCCCTTATCTATCTCCTGTAGATACGGTTGTATATGAAGACAAAACAATTGACAGAAACAGAGTAAAACTTATCCAAACCCCCCAACTTAGCCGCACGGAAATTTTAAAAAAAGCCCTTAATACAGATAAACTCTTTACTGATGAAAGAGCTGCAATTGAAGCAATAGGAGGAAAAATAAAATATATTCCTGGGTCTGAAAAAAGCAAAAAGATAACTTACTTTAAAGACCTAGACCTTCCCTGTTTAAAACCGCCAAAAAAACTGACACTAACGGGCATAGGATATGATACCCACTCTTTTGAAGAGAATAAAAAGATGTATTTAGGAGGAGTGGAGATTGAATCTTCTTTTGGATTTAAAGCACATAGCGACGGAGATGTGGCAATTCACGCCCTAATTGACGCCCTCTTAGGAGCCGCCGGATTTGGAGATATTGGAGAATTTTTTCCGGATACAGACAATAGCTATAAAAATATCTCAAGCGTAAAACTTTTAAAAGAAGTTCTAAATACTCTAAAAAAAACAGGTTATGAAATAATAAACGCAGATTTAACAATTATTGCACAAAAACCAAAACTAAAAGAATACAAAACAAAAATTCAAAGAAATTTAAGCAATATACTAAACGCACCCGTTAATATAAAAGCCACAACGAATGAAAAAATGGGATTTATTGGAAGAGGTGAAGGCGTAGCTGTAATTGCAAATGCAAATTTAACTTATAAGGACTGGTATGAAGATTATAATAGTAGAAAATGAACTCTACTTAGCTCAAAGCATTCAAAACAATCTAAGCGAAAAACTAAAAGCCACATGTGAAATTTACGGCTCTTATGCTGAAGTTATTGAAAAAGATGCCGATATTTTTATTGTAAATACAAACTTACAAGGAAATCTTATAAATTTTGTAAAAGAAAAGAAAGATAAAATAATTATTCTTTTAGTGCCTTATGTTACCTATTCAAACGTAACTCAGCCAATTGAAGAAGGAGCTGATGATTATCTGCAAAAACCTTTTACAATTGAAGAGCTTGTAAGAAAAATAAAACATCTAAAAGAGTATTACACTCTTAAAGAAAAAATTAAAAAACTTGAAAACTTTATAGAGTTTATTTTAAAAGACATTGAAATGACACTTCCTAAGTACTCTTTTCCTATTTTTATAAAATCATCTCCTACAAAAACTATAGAAAAATTTGTATATGAAATAGCAAAGGCTGAAAATGCCTTAATCGAAATTGTAGATTTAACAAAATTCAATAAAAAAACCTTCAAGAAAAAAAACAGAATATTTTTCTGCATAAATTATGACAAAGTTGAAAATGAAGAAATTTTAAACTATATCTCAAAATTTAAATCAATTATTCTTTTACCTAAAAATTATGAAAAAATAACAAAGTGTCTTGAAATTGAAGCAAACACTAAAAACTTTTTTGATGAAGAGATTTTAAGTATTGAAGAATATATCAAATTCATTATAACCACCCATCAGCATAAATTTCCAGATACCGAACTTAGCAAAAAGCTTGGTATAAGCAGAAAGAGCCTATGGGAAAAAAGGAAAAAGTATGGAATTTACAAACAAAAGTAAAATCTATATAGATAAAGAAGCCCATATAACTCTTGCAATGGTTCAAGCCGGGCTTTTAAAACCTATAGATAAACTAATGAATAAAAAAGAAGCTAAAATTGCAGACGAAAAAAAACTTTACAAACAAAAATCAGTTCCTTTCTCTTTTATTTTAGCTCCCGCAGGCAAAAAAAATGAAAACATTTTAAAACAAAAACCAAAAAAAATAGAACTATTTTGCGAAGGTAAAAAAGTAGGAGAAGTGGAAGTAGAAGAGATATATGAAATTGACCCTCTAGAAAGGGTAAAAACAATTTACGGCACAACCGATTCAAAAAACTACCCGCAAGTCGCAAAAACACTAAAAAGACTCGGCCGGTTTGCAATTGCAGGGGATTTTTGGGTAGAAGATACAGGAATAAAAAAGAGAGTTGATTTTGTAAAAGAGAAAATTAAAAATTTAAATTCCATTGTCGGTATGACAATGCACGCAAAACCAATCCACAGGGTTCATGAAAAAATAATGCGTCAAGCCATTGAAAAAAATGACCTTTTAATTATTTTTCTTATAAAAAACATTCAAGAAGAAGAAATTCCTTACAAATTAAGATATGAAGCCTTAAAATACGTAGTTGAGAATTATTTTCCAAAAGACAAGGTTTTAATAGTGCCTCTTTTAAACACCTATATCTTCTCAGGAGTAAATGAGGCAATCCTTGATGCAATGATTGCAAAAAATTTTGGATGCAACAAATTTATTATGGGACAAACCCACAAAGGTCTTGGAATTTATTATGAAGCAAACCATTTAAAAAGTATTTTTGACAGTATGGACTTAGATATCGAGGTTGAAACCATTAACGAATATGTCTATTGTGAACAATGTAGAACAATTGTAAGTGTAAATTCCTGTCCGCACGGAAGCCATCATCATATAAGTTATCACAGCGACTCAATTTTTGAACTCATAAAAACAGGATTAATTCCTCCAACTATTCTTATGAGAAAAGAAATAAGCGCTAAATATTTAGCATATATGTTTCCAAACAGATTTAAAAACCTTCAAAAACTCTATTATGACATTTCACCAAACAAAGGATTGATTGAAGAGAGTTCAGATGAAGATTTTTATATAGCTTTAATGAAGCTTTATCAAACAAGCTCTCTTACATAAAAAGGATAAAAAATGATATTTAAAGATAGATTTGATGCAGGAATTAAGCTCAGTGAAGTTGTAGATTTACCTCAAAACAGTATAATTTTTGCAATTCCAAGAGGAGGTGTGCCTGTTGGATATGCAATTGCAGTAAATAAAAAAATTCCAATGGATATAGTGGTTGTTAGAAAACTTCCTATTCCTTTTAACTCTGAAGCAGGTTTTGGAAGTATTACAGTTGATGGAAAAGTTATTTTAAATCCAAATTTTGAATATCTTTTTTCACAAATTCCAATTGATTCAATCGCAAGAGAGGTTTTAAGTGAAGTTAAAAGAAGAGACTTTTTATATAGAAAAAATGCTCCTTATAAAGATTTAACAGGTAAAACAGCAGTTGTAGTAGATGATGGATTTGCAAGCGGATACAGTGCCATAGCCGCATATGAAATGCTAAAAAAATACAATCCTCAAAGAATAATAGCAATAGCCCCTGTATGTCCAACCGATACAAAAAAACTACTTGAAAATTACTTTGATGAGGTTTATTGTCTGATTGAAAGTGAAAAAAAACCTTTTGCGGTTGCCTCTTTTTATCAAGATTTTCACGATTTAAGCGATGATGAGATACTTGAAATTATAGAAGATTTAAAAGAAAAAAAACTGCTTTGGAGCGAATATGAATAAAATAAAATGGTTTATATTAACAGGGTTTTATTCAGGACTTTTACCAAAAGCACCTGGAACGTGGGGCAGTATCGTTGGAACCGTTATTGCATATTTAGTTATTAAGTTTTTTCCAACACCAAATCAGACACTTCTTATGCTTGCAATGCTTTTTTTTGTAATAGGCGTAAAATTTACAGACGAATACGAAAAAAACGGCGGAATACACGATGACAAAAGAATAGTAATTGATGAAATAGCAGGAATATTAATTGCCATAGGACTGCTTGGAGATTTAAAAAACGACACCCTGATAAAAATATTTTTTGCATTTGTAGCATTTAGGATTTTTGATATATGGAAACCTTCAATTATAGGAAGAATAGATAAAAAATTAAAAGGCGGGCTTGGAGTTATGGCAGATGACGCGCTTGCCGGAATTTTTGGGGCAATACTTGCCGGAATTTTTTATATAGGGTATTTAAAACTAAAATCATTAGGATTATAAATGGAAAAAAAAGCCTTTAATACCTTTTCGGCTGCAATGCTTGGAATTGGCACAATGGTCGGAATCGGTATTTTTATAGTTATAGGGCTTGCCGGAAGTATTGCGGGAAACCTTGTATGGCTCTCATTTGTAATCGGAGGTATAATTGCACTTCTTAGTGGATATTCTTTGGCAAAACTTGCTATACGCTTTCCAAGTAGAGGGGGTATTATTGAATATCTTGTTCAGGAATTTGGAGAAAATTACATATCAGGAGCATTAAGTGTTATGTTTTATTTTGCACAGCTTGTAACTCTTGCGGCTGTAGCAAAAAGTTTTGGAGAATACGGGGCAAGACTTTTTGGATACAGTTCAGTTTTTATAATAGATACTTTTGCAGTTGGAATTGTTTTGTTTTTCACAATAATTAATCTTCTTGGAGCGGCATTTGTTGCAAAAAGCGAAAATTTTATTGTGGCAATAAAGCTTATAGCTTTAAGTGTTTTTACAATAGCCGCCCTTATTCACATAAATCCTCAATATCTCTCATTAAAAGACGCACCTCCTGTTATAAACGCAGTTTTTGCAATAGGTCTTACATTTTTTGCTTATCAAGGATACAGTGTAATTACAAATGCCGTTGAAGATATGGAAAATCCAAAACAGACCGTATTAAAAGCTATGTTTTTGGCAATCGGAACCGTAACAGTTTTATATGTGGCGGTAAGTATTGCGGTTCTTGGAAATCTGCCTCTTAGCGAAGTTATAAAAGCAAAAGACTATGCACTTGCCGAAGCAGCAAAACCTGTTTTTGGAGAAATGGGTTTTAAAATAATGGCAGTAGTTGCTCTAATCTCAGCAACAAGCGCAATAAACGCCACAATATACGCAGCTACCGAAATAAGTTATACGCTTGCAAAAAAAGGAGAACTTCCAAAAGTATATGAATATAATGTATTTAACTCATATGAGGGACTTTTAATCTCAACCGCACTTATTATCCCTATGATTTTATTTTTTAACCTCAGCGAAATTACAACAGTTGCAGCCTTAAGCGTCCTTATAATCCAAGCACTTGTTCATTTTGGGCATATAAAACTGACTAAAAAAACAGGAGCAAAAAAAAGCGTAATTGTAGCTGCATTTTTACTTATGAGTTTTGTAGTTTTTGCAACACTTTATTACAACGCTCAAAAAGACATAAAAATAATTTACTATCTAATCGGCGGTTTTACTATTGCCTTTATTATGGAAATCATTTTAAGAAAACTCTTTAAAAGAACAATTAAAAAACAGATTAAAGAACTGATAGATGAGCTCTTATAAAAAGATAGATTTTATAAGCGGGAGAGATTGACACATACAAAAAAGATTTTCGATGCCTGCAAATTGCAAGCATCGTTTTATTATTTTTAAGGAAATGCAAAAACACCCCCCGGACACTGTTTAACCCCAACCATAGCAGGAGCATTGTTAATAAGCTCTTCTAAATCAAGTTTAGTAGGGTCACCTTTTAAATTTAGCCTAATTTCAGTAATATAAACCTGTCCGTTTTTTCTTTCACATACAAGCTGAAATTTCCTTCTGTTTTTATCTCCAAACACGCCGCCAAATACAAACCTTATTCTTTGTAAAGAGACATATTGTCCCATATGCATTCTTACAAAACTTAAAAACTGTGTTTCATTAAACTGCTGAGTGAGTTTAATAGCCGTTAGAAAATATGTCTCAGGGTCTGTTCCAAAACATGTTCCGTGCTTTTTCCATTCGTGTTTTGCAAGATAATCAGCCGCAGGCATATACTTTTTAAGAACTTTCCATAATATAGGAGAGAGCTTAAATTTATAACTTACGTGACAATAGTTTTTTTTCTTAGGCCAAAGACCGTGTAATACAAAATGTGATAAAGAATAATCACCCGGTTTTCTCATAAGACACGCTTTATCTTTTGGATGAACCTTGCAATAACTGTTTTCCCAACTAAGTGCTAAAATATTTTCTGTAGAAACAGCAAAAAGCAAACTGCCTAAAAGCATTAAAAGTGCTAAAAGTTTTTTCATAAAATCTCCTTAATTTTTTGAATTTTATCATTTTTATCTCTGATTAAATACCTAATCCCTTTTTCACCAAACCCTCTATCAACTACAAATATTTCAAACTTTTTAAGCAAATATTCAATTTCCCTTGTTTTACTATACTCAACTTCAAATCCAAATTCAAACACAGGGGCATAATCAATTAAATCCGCATTCTTAACAACTTCATTTGCCACATCACTGTAAGCCTTCACAAGACCACCAACTCCTAATAAAACTCCTCCGAAATATCTAATAGTAATAATTCCTACATTAATTAAATTGTGTCCCTGCAAAACTTTTAAAGTAGGCTTTCCACTGCTTCCCCTTGGCTCACCATCATCACTTGAACCTTCTACAATCTGATTATTTTCATTTAAATATCTAAAAGCCGTTACAAAATGATTTGCTTTTAAATGTCTTTTTTTAAACTCTTTTAAAGTATCCTCAAAAGAGGAAAAAGGAAGCAAAAAAGAATGAAACTTAGACCTTTTAACTTCAATGGTAGAAGCAAAAAGTTTATTAACCGTTTTCATCAATCAAAAAGCTTGTTGATACTTTCGTTATATACAATTCTTCTTATAACTTCTGCAAAAAGTTTTCCGGTTTTAAGCACTTTTATTTTTTTACACTCTTTATTAAAAGGAATTGTATCTGTTATTATAAGCTCTTCTAAAACAGAATTTTTAATTCTATCAATTGCAGGTCCGCTAAGTACGCCGTGAGTTGCAAAAGCCCTGACACTTGCAGCACCCTTTTCTTTAAGAGCCGCCGCAGCTTTTACCATAGTACCCGCAGTATCTACCATATCGTCAATTAGAATTACATCTTTTCCTTTAACATCACCGATTATATTCATAACTTCACTAACATTTGCTTTTTCTCTTCTTTTATCTACAATTACCATATCAAGACCAAGTTTAGATGCAAAATATCTTGCCCTTGCAACTCCTCCGATATCTGGAGATGCGATAATTGGATTTTTTAATCTTTTTTCTTTAAAATAATCAAAAAACAGAATACTTCCATAAAGATTATCCACAGGAATGTCAAAAAAACCTTGAATTTGTCCGGCATGTAAATCAAGGGTTACAACCCTGTCAATTCCAGCCTTTTCCATCATATTAGCAACAAGTTTTGCAGTAATAGGCACCCTTGGAGCTGCTTTTCTATCTTGTCTTGCATATCCAAAATATGGAACAACAGCTGTTATGCTTTTAGCACTTGCTCTTCTCATGGCATCTGTAATAATTAAAAGTTCCATTAAATTATCGTTTGTAGGAGCACAAGTAGGTTGTATTATAAAACAATCAACCCCTCTTACACTCTCTCCAATTTGAACATTAATTTCACCATCGCTAAATCTATTAACGGTAATTTTGCTAAGAGGTCTATCTAAATAATAAGAGATATCTTCAGCTACCTTTGGATTTGCAGTACCGCTAAAAAGTTTAAATTTCATTTTGACTCCTTAATATTTTTAATGCTTCTAATGCTTCTTTTTTGGTTGCTATATTTAAAATATCCTCTTCTAAATCCTTTGGAACAAAAAACCAAACAGGATAACCTCTTGCAGTAGGATAACCTTTATCATTATTATTGTCTCTATCTCCATTCCACCTCATTCCAATTCTATTTCTTTTACTTTCTGGATCATAAACTATTGCTATACTAAAAGAATATCCTTGATATGTACATGTGCAAATAACTTTTTTAACTTCCGTTCCTTGTGGATGTTCTACTTTATTAGGATCAACCATTAACTCTCCTTTATTTTGTTAATAAAATATTACCAAATTTATTTCTATTTCGCTCCCCTTATCCAGCCTCCTCCAAGGAGCTTCTCCCCATCATAAAAAACACAAGCTTGACCTTTTGCAACACCTATTGGCTTTTGTTTAAAATTAACTACAGCTTTAGACTTACTTTCCATTTTAACAACTGCGGGAAGTTTTGGAGCTTTATATCTAACCTTTGCCTCACACTCAAATACTTTCCCATCAATAAAGAGATTTACTCCTTTTAAAAAAACCTGTTTTCTCTCAAGTTCTTCTTTATCTCCAACAATAAGAATATTTTTTTTAGCATCAATTCCTAAAACATACTGAGGCTTATGTGACTTAAAAAGTCTAAAACCTTTTCTCTGTCCTATTGTATAAAAAGCATAACCTTTATGAGTACCTATTTTTTTCCCTCTTTTATCAACAACACACCCAGGAATTTCAGGATTAAAATGATTTTTTAAAACATCAATATATGTGGTTTCAATAAAGCAGATATCTTGGGATTCTTTTTGAGAGGCAAATTCCTCAAGCCCTATTTCTTTAGCAATTTCTTTAATTTCTTCTTTTGAATATTCTCCTAAAGGAAACAAAATTTTTGGTAAAACCTCTTTTTTTATTCCAAACAGAAAGTAACTCTGGTCTTTACTTTTATCTTTTGCCTCATATAAAAATTTACCATCGCATCTTACATAATGCCCCGTTGCCGCTTTTTGACAACTGTATTTTTCCAAAAACTGCATAAAAATCCCAAATTTAATATGAGTGTTACACATAGCGCAAGGGTTTGGAGTAGCCCCTTCTTTATAACTTTCCACAAAATAATCATATACTTTTTTTCTAAATTCATCTTCTACATCTTCAATATAGTATTTAAAACCTATTAATTTACTGAGTTTATCGATTTTTGATAAATTTTCTTTATGATTTACACCTTTGTGCATTTTCATATAAAGTCCAATTACCTCAAAACCTTGCTTTTTTAAAAGATATGTAGTTACCGCACTATCAACCCCTCCGCTTATTCCTACTAATATTCTCAACTTTTCTCCTCTAAGTTTTTTATCAAAGCTCTATTCCTTCTTTCAAAGCAACCTGCTCTATACTTCTGTTTTTGTCTTTGCTTAACACTATATAAATTTGCTGCTCTCCAAGTCTTTCTTGAAGTTCTATCCAAAATCTTACTTTTTTCTCATAAGTTGGTTCTTGCGTAATTACATACAAATCTATATCTTCACCTTTTTTATCATCATAAACCCGACTTCCAAAAAGAATTACTTTTACACTATCACCAAAAACCTCTTTTGCAGCTTTTTTAATAACTTCTATTTCCCAGATACTTAATCTCATTTTAAAAGCTCCTTTACAAAAAAGGTATGACACTCTATATTTTCAAAAGCACTCTCAAGGCGTTGGAAAAGCTTTGGCTCATCCTCTTCCATTTCTCTTAGCCATCTTTTAATCTTTGCCCTTGCATAAGGGGTTTTAACCCCCTCAGAATCTTTTAACGCAAGACAGCTCTCTTCCCCGTCAATTATAGGAAAATCATTTTTCTCAGCCATATACTCAATCCATTTTTCCCTGACTTTTATCATAGGGCGAATTACTTTTATTCCATTCTCAGCAGTATAAATTGGCGGCATACTTTTCATCATTCCGTTATAAAACATACTCATAAAAAAAGTCTCAACCGCATCATCAAAATGATGTCCAAGTGCGAGTTTATTAAATCCAAGTTCTTTTGCTCTTGTATAAAGAGCCCCTCTTCTCATTCTCGCACAAAACCCGCAAGGAGAACTTCCAGGACGTTTTTTTTCATTCATAATTTCAAGTATAGGAGTGGAATAAATTTCATAATCAATATCAAATTTCTCACACCACTTTTTTAACGGCGTATAATCAATACCAGTCCCCGCATCAATTGTTACGGCTTTAAGCTCAAAAGAAAAAGGAGCAATAAGCTGCATTCTTTTAAGAACGTGTAACAAAACAAAACTGTCTTTCCCCCCGCTAAAAGCCACTAATACCTTATCTCCCGGTTTTATAAGTTCATATTTCCCCTGAACTCTTCCAACAAATTTTGTAACTTTTTTAGAAAAAAAGATATCCTTAATTGGATTAAATTTCTTCTCCATTGACAAAGAGTCTTCCTTTTTTAATTTCTAAATCTAAAACTAGATTTTTATCTTTTTTAGCAAAAGCAAACAAAAATGCAAACTCAGGAGCCTCATTCATTAAAAGTGTCGCAATCTCAGGAGTTGTTTCAAGATGTAACTTTAAATCTAAAAATGAAAAATCACTTTGCTGCATTTTTTCTAAAATATTAGAAGTAGGATAAAAAACAGCTTTAACATCTAATTTAAGATAACCTAAATCCCTGTTTTTAACAAAAATATGACTAATATTTAAATTAGCTAAAACGTTAAATCCTTTTTGCAAGATTTCTAAAGCCACTTTTTGTTTAGCACTTTCACTATCAGCATTTTCTAACTTTTTAATCATTTCGGCATCAACACCGTCTAAATCAAATTTTAAATTAAAACCACTCATTCTTAAAAGCGAAAAAATATCTGCATTTTTAATATCTATAGTTGTTATTACTTTTAACTTCTCAGAAAAATAAGCAATATTGTCAATATTTACATTAAGAAGCGATAACTTAGAACTGTTAAGTGTTACAAAAAAATCAAATTTGTTTTTTTGAGAAAGGGTATTATTCTCTTTTTTATACACCGTTAAAAAGTTTTTAACCTCAAACATTATAGGCTGAGTCAATGAACCTAAAATTATATCTCTTATTTTTAAAGTGTTCTTTTTAGGATATAACAGCTCGCCTTCCACATCATCAAATAAAAATTTTGTATCTTCTAATACAATTTTATTATTGAAAACTTTATATTTATAAACTTTAAAATTAGGTGTAACCACCACAAATTTTATTTTATCTTTTATAGCTTTATTCAAAATCTCTGTATCGTACTTATTTAAAAGTTCAATTTTTAAAACCTCTCCAAAAAATTTTACATCAGTTACAGGTAAATTTTTAAAAACTGTTTCCACTTTTAACACAATATCTTTAACATATCCTGTATTATCTATTTTTTTACCGGGAACAACAACTTCAAAAACCCTGTCGGTTTTTAAATAAGAGCTTTTATCTTCTATCTGAGAAATTTTATACCCTTCTTTTTTTAAAGACTCAAGCATTGAATCAAACTTCTTATTCATTAAAGCACTAAATACTAAAGGAGTAACCCCAATCATTATAATAAAACTTAAAACTACCGCTATTAACTTACTCTTCATCAATTCCCTTTAACATTTCTATTAAAAACTGCGCGCTTACTTTGCTTGATTCTTCTAAGAACTTATCAAAATCAACCCCAGCCCCCTCTTCTGCCGTATCGCTTATGGCTCTTAACATAAAAAAAGGAACATCAAAAGTCCATGTAACACATCCAACAGCTCCGCCTTCCATCTCAATAGCCACTGCATTAAAAGTCTTTTTTATCCAATCTTTTTTCTCTTTTGAATGAATAAACTGATCTCCTGAAGCAATAATGCCCTCTTTTAGTTTTATCCCGAGTCTCTCTGCCACTTTTTTAGCAACCGAATTTAAATTTTCATCACATTCAAAATATACTTTTGATTCTGGAATAAACCCCGGATCATATCCAAATACCGTTAAATCCACATCATGCTGACAGGTTTTTGTAGCTATTACTAAATCCCCTATTTTCAAATCTGCATCAACTGCTCCAGCAACACCGCTAAAAAGTATCTTCTTTGCTCCAAATTTTTCTATCATAATAGTTGCCGTCGTTGCCGAATTTACTTTTCCTATCTTACTGTAAGCCAAAATCAGATTTTTATTTTGAAATTTAGCTTTATAAAATCTATTTCTTGCATATTCAATTATTTCAGTTACTTCCACTTTTTCTAAAACCGGTTCAAGTTCCTCTCTCATTGCACAAAGTATGCCTATCACGATTCTTTCCTTAAAAAATATTTTTGTGTAAATGTCAAATGATGGCTAAGTTCACACTCAACTAAATCCTCATCAAAGTATTTAGCCTCAATTTCAATTTCGCCTTTTGGATTTATAACCTTGCTTTTGCCCCAAAAGCCAAGTCCATCTTCAAATCCAACACGGTTGCAAAAAGTAACATACCCGCCGCTTAAAATCGCAATATTTTTTAAAACAGCCTCCCACTGCTCTTCTATTAAAAGCTTACCGTCTTTAAATTCCCTTGCGGGAGATGCGGAAATAACAATTATTAAATCGGGTTTTTCTTTTGAAACAAACTCAATTGCATCTCCGCTAAAAACATCTTCGCATATAAACATAACCGTTTTTCCAAACTTTGTCTCAAAACTTGAAAACCCTTTTCCTCTAAAGAAAAATCTTCCCTCTTCAAACACCCCGTATGTCGGAAGATGAACTTTATTGTGCCTGTGGTATATATTTTTTCCAAGATACAAAGCCGAATTAAAAATGCGTCCGTCATCTTTTATTGCAGCTCCTAAGACCACATCTTTATCAAAATTGAGATTTCTAAAAAATCCCTCTTCAAATGAATCTTCAAGCAAAGCGTCTTTTACTTTGTATCCATTCATACTAAGTTCTGGAAAAATAACCAAATCGGCATCTGTTTTTTCAATAAACTCTATATGTTTATCAAGATTATCGGGGCTTAATTTAGGTCTAATTTGAGCAAGGGCTATTTTCATAAGCTAATCGCTTTTTCAAGAGATTTCATATCAGTAATTGGAACAGTTTTTTTCTTTGTAATTTTTCTGTTTATCCCCATTAACACTTTTCCGCCAAATTCAATAAACATATCAGCTTCATCTTCATAATTTTTAACAGACTGCTTATATAAAACAGGTTTTGTAAGCTGAATTGGTAAAAGTTCAAGTGCTTCTTGTTTTGTCGAATATTTTTTCGCTGTTACATTACTTACAACAGGGTTGAACTCATCCTTTAGATACTCCTGCAATAAGCTTTTTAAAGGCTCAACAGCACTCTCAAGCAAAGGACAGTGACTTGCAACACTCATATTTAAAAGCATAACCCTTTTTGCTCCCGCCTCTTTTAATACAGGTTCAAGCTTTTCTAAATCCTCTCTTATCCCGGCAATTACAATCTGTCCGTCACTGTTGTAGTTTGCAGGCCATACCTGAAGGTTGCTCTTTTTAGATATTTCTTCCACCTTTTCATCATCAAGCCCTAAAACAACCATCATTGAACCAACTTTATCTTTAAAAGCTTCATTCATAAGTTTTCCTCTTTGATGAACAAGCCTTATAGCTTCTGCTAAATCAAGCGCCCCTGCAGAATAAAGAGCACTAAACTCTCCTAAAGAGTGTCCAAGGGAAAAGTTATATTCAAAATCTTTATTCTCTTTGAAAAGTTCATAAGCAACTGCGCTGTAAAGTAAAATTGCAGGTTGAGTAAATTCAGTTTTGTTTAAATCCTCATTTTCTTCAAACATAAGTTTTTTAAAATCAACGTTTATTGCATCACTTGCAATTTCAAACATTTCACGGGCTTTAACTGAATTATCATAAAAATCTTTACCCATTCCAACAAACTGAGAACCCTGTCCCGGAAAAAGAAGACCAAGTTTCATATCTATCCTTTTTTACAAAATTATATTAAATTTTTCTTGCAATCAGAAGTGTAACCTGGCCTAAGTTAAAAGAAGAGAAAACTTCTGTTTTAAAACCGTTGTCTTCAAAAAGTTTTTTAAGCTCATTAGGAGTATAAAAATTTTCAATCGAATGAGGCAAATATTCATAAGCAGTTTTATTTTTACTGAGAATACCGCCGATTTTAGGCAAAATTTTATTTGAATAAAAATCCACGCATTCTCTTAATT
>JAMOSM010000037.1 GCA_027063075.1 Nautiliaceae bacterium
GCAAACAGCGATATTGAACTGCTAACCCGTTTTAAAGCAAAGGTTTTACTTGTCGGACCTCCTCAATTTTTACCAAAAACCTCTCTTCCTACAACTCATAATTTAAAAGAAGCAATAGACTTTGCAGACGCTATAATTTCTCTTAGAACTCAAACCGAAAGACACAAACATCCGACTTTTGCTTCACTAAAAGATTATGCTGAGAATTTTAAAATTACAAAAGAACTTATAAAAGACAAAAATATCCTAATAATGCACCCGGGCCCCGTTCATAGAAATATTGACATTGACGATGAAGTTTTATCTGATAAAAGATGCTTAGTACTTGAGCAGGTAAAAAACGGAGTTGCCGTTAGAATGGCTATATTAAAACATTTAATAGGTTAAAATGAAATTTTTTTTAATAGATTTTGAAGGAAATACCTTTGTTGATGATGTAAAAAATTTAGAAAATATCTATTTTTCATTTCCATCTTTTTCCTATATTCCAAACATTCCTAAAAAAAGATGCAAAATTACAAAAATCAAACCTATTGAATTTAAAATATATAAAAACGCTTTTGACAAAGTAATTGAAGAGATAAAAAAAGGAAACACCTATCTTTTAAACTTAACCTTTCCATCAGAAATTAAAACAAACTGCTCTTTAATAGAAATTTTCAGCAGCTCAAAAGCCCCTTTTAAACTCTACTTTAAAAACAAATTTGTCTGTTTTTCACCTGAGAGGTTTGTAAAAATAAAACACAATAAAATCTACACTTACCCTATGAAAGGAACAATTGACGCTTCCATTCCAAATGCAAAAGAAAAAATCCTCTCAAACATAAAAGAGATGGCAGAACACACTATGGTTGTCGATTTACTCAGAAACGACCTTGGAATAATAGGCAAGAATGTAAAAGTAAATAAATTCAGATTTATTGACAAAATAAAAGCGGGAGATAAGGAGCTTTTGCAAGTCAGCAGTGAAATAGAAGCAACACTAAACAACTGGCAGACAAACTGGCTTGAAATTATTAAAAAAATGCTCCCGGCAGGTTCTATATCCGGAACCCCTAAAAAAAAGACAATAGAAATTATAAAAAAAGTGGAAAATTACAACAGAGGATTTTACACAGGAATTTTTGGAATAACAGATGAAAAAACATTTCTTGACAGCGCGGTAATTATAAGATACATAGAAAATAATGAAAATTTAATGATTTATAAAAGCGGCGGGGGAATTACAATTGACAGTAATGTAAAAGAGGAGTATAAGGAGTTAATAAATAAAGTTTATATTCCTATATAATAATATCATCCCTCTTTTTTTTAGCCTCATAAAGTTTTTTATCTGCTATTTTTATCATTTCAGCTAATGTCTCCCCCTCATCTGCAATTCCGGCAGAAAATGTATATTTAAATTCATTCTCCCTTAAAGCTTTCTTAATTTTAGAAACAACAATAAAAGCTTCTTCTTTTACAGTGTTTGGCATAAAAATTAAAAACTCTTCCCCGCCGTATCTTATTACAGTATCACTTTTTCTAATTATACCTTTAATAGTAGATGCAAAATTCCTTAAAATATCATCTCCAAACTGATGTCCGTATTTATCATTAATTTTTTTAAAAAAATCTATATCTAACATTGCCACAGATTTCTTTTCATAAAAGTTAAAAATATTCTCAAGTACATTTTCAAGATAAAACCTGTTATTAATCCCTGTTAAAGCGTCTATTTGAAGCTGATGATGGATTTTTTTAAATCCGTCATATAAATCTAACAGATTATTAACTCTTATAATAAGCTCCTCATTTAAAAAAGGTTTTTTCAAATAATCATTTGCTCCAAATTTTAAAGCTTTTAAAAAAGTATTTTTATCGTCATTAGAAGAGATTACAATAATAGGCAGGTCCATTATTTTCTTAATTTTTCTAATTTTTTTTATAAACTCCTTACCATTCATAACAGGCATAAGCAAATCTGTAATTACCAAATCCACTTTATTGTTTTCTAAAACCTCTAAAGCCTCTTTTCCGTTAGCAGCTTCTAAAATATTAAATTTAAGCTTTTTTAAAATAAGTTTTTGAATCTGTCTTGTCATATGACAATCTTCAACTAAAAGCAGATTTACATATCTGTTTTTATTTATTCTTTTTATAAACTTAATTAAATAATCAAGCATTGAGTTGTCATCTTTGATTAAATACTCTAAAACTTTTTTTCTAAGGGGTGTTTTTAAAAACTCGCTCTCATAATCTGTTATGACTATAACATCTTTATTATCTCTTATTAATTTTTCGATTTCTTCACTATTAGCAGAAGAATAATCACAGATATATAAATCATATTCTTTAGAATTTAATTCTTCAAACGAAGAAACACTATCACATTTTGCAAAAAGAAGACTGTTTTCTATTTTATCTTTTATAGCATTCTTATAAACAGGATTGTTTTCTACTATTACTATATTCATGGCTCTAAAAAAAAGAGGGAGTTAGCAAGAGTATGTTGTAATAAACTCGTATGGATGCGGTCTTCCCTCCCAAGGCCAGATTTCAGATTCAAATTTAAAGTGTTGATAAGTTTGAATAAAATCTTCTGTCATTACATTACCTTGTTTAAATAACTCTTTATTTTTAAGCATCTCTTCAATAGCTTCTCTTAAAGTATGAGGAAGCT
>JAMOSM010000038.1 GCA_027063075.1 Nautiliaceae bacterium
TTAATTCTCTTTTTCTCTTTTTTATGTTACAATAACCTATTGTAAACAAAAAAAGGGAAAAGTATGTCTTTCATTTATAAACTTTCTATTAAAACAAGGCTTTTTATCTTAGGAATTTTGGTGTTACTGTTTGGGGCGTTTGTTATTTTAGCTCAAATAAACGATTATATTTCAATCTCCCAAAAACTTCAAAAAGTAGAAAATGTCGTTAATTTATCAACATATCTCTCAAAACTTATTCATGAAACTCAAAAAGAAAGAGGGGCTAGTGCGGGATTTTTAGGAAGTCATGGAAAGAAATTTAAAGATATTTTGGCAAAACAGAGGCTTTTAACGGATAAAAGGATAAAAGAACTGTTAAATTAT
Source organism: Nautiliaceae bacterium (assembly GCA_027063075.1). Classification (GTDB taxonomy): domain Bacteria; phylum Campylobacterota; class Campylobacteria; order Campylobacterales; family Nautiliaceae; genus Caminibacter. The sequence continues at coordinate 367 of JAMOSM010000038.1, forward strand.
CTTGACGGGTTTAATTTTGAAGATTATCCCCAAGAATTAAAAAAAGAAGTAAACATTCTTTTAAATTATATTAATCAACTTCCTCAGATAAGAAGAAAAGTTGACAATTTTGAAATTAGTTTAAAAGAAGAAGTAAAATGGTATACTCAAATGAATACTGTTATATTGAAAATAATAGGAACTTCTTCAAGATTTGCCCCTCATCATGTAATTGCTATAGATTTAGCGGCTTATACTTCATTTTTGCAGGCAAAAGAAAGAGCAGGGATAGAAAGAGCCGTTTTAAGTGCTACGTTTGGTGCTGATAAATTTTTACCAGGAATGTATGAAAAGTTTATAACCCTTATTGCCCAGCAGGATGCCTTTATAATAGATTTTTTAACTTTTGCAGATAAAAAAATGAGAGAAAAATATGAAGAAATTACTAAAACAGAGGCTTGGATGGAAGTTAACAAAATGAGAAAAATCGCTATTGAAAAACATAATGAAGGTCATTTTGGAATTGATGCGGTTTATTGGTTTAAAACCATTACACAAAAAATAAATTATTTAAAAAGACTCGACGATTTTATAGCGGAAAATATTTTAGATAACGTTAAAATGTTTGAATCTGACGCAAAGGAAACAGCTTTAATTAAAATAGGCGGTGTATTAATTATTGTTGTTTTGATATTAGGTATTATCTATATAATTATATTGAGTATTTTAAAACCTATTAATTCCATTAAGAATCAAGTGAATTACATAGTTTCAAGTTATGATTTGTCAAATAATATTTCTTGTTATTCTGAAGGAGAAATCAGGGATATTGTAGATTCCATTAACCATTTGATAGAGTCTTTAAAAGATTTAATAGGTACAACTCAATCAATTGCCAATTCCAATACCGCTCTTGCGGAAGAGATAGCAAAAGAAGCTTCTGTGCTTAAAGAAAATATACAAAAACAGTTTAAAAGCAGTGAAAAAGTAAATGCTTTGGTAAACGATATCGCCCCAAATCTTGATATTACAGAAGAAATGATAACCACTACGACGGTAAATTCGGAAAAAACTTATTTGATACTTGATAAATTTATACAGGATTTAAATAGTGTAATAGAAAAAATTCAAACAAATTCTAATTCTCAGCTTGAGTTAAAAGATGCTATTACTTATCTTTCCTCTCAGGCAGAGCAGATTCAAAATGTGGTTTCTATGATAAAAGAAATATCAGACCAGACCGATTTACTGGCTTTAAATGCTGCTATTGAAGCGGCAAGGGCCGGGGAATACGGAAGAGGGTTTGCCGTTGTTGCCGATGAAATCAGAAAATTATCTGAAAGAACTCAAAAATCTTTAAAAGAAATAGAGTCCACTATTCAGGCAATTATACAGTCGGTAAAAGATATTGATTATAAAATAGATGTAAACTCTCAAGATATTTTATATGTGACAGATGCTACTTCTAGTTTGGTAAAAGATTCAGTGGAAACTAAAAATATGCTTGAAGGCACTATAAAAGTAGCAAAAGAAGCAACCAAAAAAACAAACTATATAGCTACAAAAACAAAACAGCTTATGAGAGAAATGGCCGTTGTTGTGGATATGGCTAAAAAAAGTAGTTTTCTGAGTGATAAACTCTCTAAAATTGCTCAGGAACTTTCATCTTATGCTAAAAAACTAAAAGAAACGATAAATAAATACAGGATTTAAGGAGAAATAATGGATGAAATGCAATTAAATATAAGCGGTAATAAAATAGAAGTTAACGGTATAATAAAAACTATTAACGATGCTCAGGAAATTATTGATGCATTAAAAGGTGTAAGAGATAATACCGTTTATTTAAAAATAAACGACAGTTTTGGGCTCCCTAGTAGTATTATAGGGTATTTAATGCAGTTAAAAGATGAAGGAAAAGAGGTTTTTTTGGAAGTAAAATCTGATATTTTATATTCGTTGCTAGAAGATTTAGATTTGGTGGATGTTTTTAATGTCAGAAAAGTTTAAAAATAAGACTTTTAAGAGTTGAATTTTTATATTCTTCGGGAGGGTTTATCCTTTTTTCAAATTTAAAATTTGAATTTTCTTCCACTTTTTTTATAAAGGCTTCTTCTGAAAATTTGGGGGAATTTATACACCCTAAAAGAGTAGTGTTTTTATATGAGAGTTGATGAAGTTTTTTTATGATTTTTGTGTAATCTTTACTTGCAATAAAACTTCCTTTTTGAAAAGTGGGAGGGTCGATTATAATAATATCATAAGGTGCTTGTTTTTTTAATTTATTAAAAGATTTTAGTATGT
>JAMOSM010000039.1 GCA_027063075.1 Nautiliaceae bacterium
AATCTTTAATCGAACTTACATTTTCTTCAAATTTTATAAGAGCTTTTTGTAAATTGTTTAAATCTTTTCTCAAACTTACAACATAAGAAGTGACAAAAACTAAATATGAAATTATAGTTATTGCCACTCCTGTCTCAAGTGTTATCATCTTAACTTCCTGAATCTCCACTGTCATCTGAAGTAGAACTACCATAAGAATAATCTCTTGCTTTAATAACAACAATCGTATCAGCTTTAACACCATTAAAAGTTTTACCCAATAATGCCTCTCTTACATCTTTCTCCGTTTTAGCAGTAGAAGTAAAGAAATGCAAATAAGTCTTTTTGTGACTTTCCTCATCTCTAATCATAATACTCCATTTCCTTGCCTCAGTAATACCAGAATCAGAACCACTTTCACCAACTTTTTTTAAAATTTCATATTCACCGGGCATTAAAGCATCAGCAAATGCTTTTGCATTTTCGTCATCAGCAGGAAAATAATTTGTAAAAGTTTTAGTCCCAAGCTTTTGTCTTACCATACATACACTCATCTTATACTCCTTTTAATTATTTTTATCTATCATAAATAGGATATGCTTCATCAGCTTTTTCAGCACCTTCATAAAAACCAACATCAAATTTACCAATAATTGCAGGTTTTATATCATTAATATCTTTCTCAGGATTAATGTGATGAATTCTAAAAGCACAAGATTTATCACCTTTTCTTGAAACCCATCTTTGAGAATTTAAAGTTTCAGGCATAGAAGTAGCAGTTCCACCTTTAGCTTTTGTTTCCCACTCTTCAATCTTACCTTCCATAAGAGACTTAAGTGCATCTAAATCATCAGCACTTGCCTGAACATCTAGAGTTTGAACTCTCACTCCATTAATATACTGTCTTAAAAGTGCCATTTGCTCTCCTTTAATTTTTTTGCATTAAAATTGTAAAAAATAAACTTCATTTTCTCATTTTTTCTCACAAAAAATTTCAAAGTAACGTTATTACGGGAGGTTTGAAAAGAGGAATGATAAAAAGTGAGAAAATCAAAAAAGAGAAATACAATTTTTTCTAAAAAAGGATGAAGATGAATAAAACAGATTTTGAAAAAATATTTCAAAAAGGCTTTAACAAACAAAAAATATATTATGAAGACGCACAAAAAGGGGAGAGCGAATTAAGATGTTTTAAATGTGGAAGCCAAGCAGGGTTTGGATATGTATATATCAAAGTAAATGGAAAATACAGAAAAAGAGCAAGAGTAAAATGCGTAAAGAGAAAATCTCACGCCGAAACACTTATTAAATATACGGCACAATTTGTGGAAATGGAACACGACTTTTTAGAATGCAATCTTAATGAAAGTTGTAACACTCCTATAAAATCAGACTACTAATACTTCAGGACAATCCAAAAGCTAATCTTTATTATTAGTTTAATAGCCACTTCCTTTGGAAGTGGTAAAACTTCTAATAGGTAAATATTTAATTAACTTTCCTCCCGGGTGGCTCAAACAATCAAAATTTTAATACGCTTTCTCAGATTGTCAAACACTGCTTCGCATTTTTTAAAAATTTTCTTCTAAATCTAAAAAAGTAAATCAATCTAAAAAAAGACGAAAATTTTTAAAAAACACGGCAACTGCGGGGACAAAGTCCCACGCAGTGCCGGGTATTTGACAATCTTGCGAGAGCTAAATTTTGATTTGATGCGTTTGAGCCACCTCTTCGGGAGGAAAGGTTTTGAGTCTTAGGTTGGTTTGCGATAGTTGCTCGCCGTGCTCGTTGGCACGGATTGAAACTAAACTGATTAAAGGAGGTTTGAAATGTATAAATTAAAAGTAGAAGGATATGACGGAAAAAAATTTAAAAAACTTTTTAACCGTCAATATAAAAAATATCCAGCAAAAAAATTCAATGAACTTTTAGAAATGTATGAAAATGATACCAAAAATTTTAAATTAATTCAAATAATGCTTTTTGAAAAAGGAAAATTAATAGCTAAAGAAAATATATTTGCAAAAAACTTTTAAAGGTTGTATAATGAAAAAAGAAACTTTAAAAGAACTTGGAAAACTACACTATGATATTGCAAAAATCATAATAGCATTAGTTATAATTAGAGGATTACTCAAAAATGAAACAATATATAAACAGATATCTATACCAGCAATTTTCATAACTATTGGATTAATTACAATAGGTACAATATTAATAAACAAAGGAACTAAAGATGAGTGAAACAATTGTAATTTTTGGAAGCATAATAATGGCTTTTGGAATTGGAGCTTTAATCATCGATTATTTAGAAAAAACAAAAAACAAATCAACTTCTAAAAAGGGTCACTAAGACCCCATCTATTTTTTTACCTCTTATTTTCAAATATTGCTTTATATACTGAGATAAATTATCCGAATTAATATTAAGCTTTAAATTATGCAAAATAATCTGTCTTGAAATATGACTCTCTTCATTTCTAACAATTCCTTTAAATAATTTTCTATAATTAAAATCATCAATTGGAGGCTTTGCATCATTTGAATATTTTACCTCAAGAATTTCACTAACTTGCATAGTAGAAACCTTTTCATAAAAAGCCAAAATATCTTGCCAAGTATCAGCTTCAAGATGATTT
>JAMOSM010000040.1 GCA_027063075.1 Nautiliaceae bacterium
AGCTAAAAAAAAAATCAGAGTTGTTTCCATAGTATAAATACAAGTAGGCACATTCAAAAAATATGACTTTTTTTTTAATAAAATATGACTTTTTTTTTTAATAAAATAGTCTTCTCTCTTCATCAAAATGAGAGTATACACGTTTTTTTCGTTCCTCAAAATACCGAGCATACTCTCATTGTTTTTCATCAAGCAAACTATCTTATTAAAAAACTAAAGAAACTATTTTCATATTTTGAAATTTTACGCTCCAAATTTATGTTTTCACACTCTAAAAAAGAAATTTCATTTTTAAGATTTTTTTCCAACTCTTCAAAATATTTTATATTTTTATATTCTTCTGAAGATTTTATTTTATCAATCTTGGATTTTAATTTTTCAATTTCTTTTTTATGTTCTACCCCCAACTTTATAATTTCAAAACCTAACTTTTCTTTATATTCATTTTGATATTTTTTTAAAAACAAATTTTCAAAGTTTAATACTGCAATCATAGGAGCTTTAGACAAAGCTCTATTCATTGCAATATCTGTATAACTTAAACCACTTTCAATATCTTTCTTAATTTCTTCTAGTTCTGTTAAAGTCATATTACTCTAAACCATAAAAACCGACTCTATTGTTACTAATATAAGTTGCCACAGGTATAGTTACAGTTTGCCCTACTTTATCTTTTAAACTTTTCGCCATTGAATCAGAAATAGAAATATCCATTAATTTCATTTGCAGACCTTCTTCTGTTTCTATGTAGTCAAAAGTTTGAACTTTCCACTTTCCCGTGGTTGTTTCTCCGCTCTTCTTATCTACAAAGTCTTTGGCTTTGAACAGATTCTCTATTTTTACTTTTACTAATAATTCCATTTAATTTCCTTTTTGGTATAATTGCAATACAAATTATAATGAAATTTAAATGATATTGCAATGCAAAAAGGAAAAACAATGGCAAAAGGTAGAAAAACAATAGATAACGAAAAAATTAATAATAATTTGACGATTAGATTTAGCGACAGAGAGCTTGCAGAAATTGAAGAATTATCTGAAGAGTTGGGAATACCAAAAACTAGATTTATAAGAAACCTAACACTATCAGGTTTAGCAGATGCAAAAGCATTAAATAAAATAGGTGCTTTAAAAGGTGCTAAGAAATTAATAGATTTTAAGGAAAGACTTTTAAATTCATCAAACTATAAAACGCTTGAAATCGTTTAAAAATCGCTTCGCCTTTAGTTCTAATACTAATATTTAAAATGAATATATTTTGCCTACGGCAAAACCACCTCATTCGAATTCGGTTTAAATTCACATTAAATATAGATTAAACGACTTTAACTCTTTTTAAACAGTTTCTTTTTTCTTTTTTTATAGTTTAATATATTAAACGAATTATTTTAAATAATATTGTAATCCATAATCACCAGATTCAAATTTATATAAAAGAGTTTTAATTCTTTTCCAAATCTTTTCATTTCCAATATTGTCATAAATTAAATCACCATTTTCAACATCATCTAAAATCAGCTTTTTGCGATACTCTTTTACAATACCGCCAAATGCTAAGGCTCTCTTGGCTTTCATCTGATGCACCAGCTCTTCAAACATATCAACACTCATATCTTTCAAATCAACGATTTTTAAAGGATACTTTACAGTTTCGGCTACAACCTTAGCAATCGGATCAGCTTCACCCTTTGCTTTTATTATTCGTATATCAACACTTGGCGAATAATCAACTCTTAATGCTTTTTGCCACATTTGTATAAATTCTTTTTGTTTTATATATAAATTATTTGTAGTTTTAAAATAATTTGTAGAAACTACAAACAGACAATGGAAATGGGGGTGAATATATTCGTTATTATCTTTTTGCGGTGGATACTCTAAAGCTCTAATAAATCCTAAAATACTATTTTTAAATCTTTTGGTTTGCATCATTCTTTGAAATGAAGTGTTCATTAGCTTTATAGTATCGCTTAAATCGTTTATATGACAATTTCTAAGGGTAAGGGTTGCAAAGATATATCTGACTTTATTTTCGCTTTCTATTGCTTTTAAAACCTCATAAGATTGTATTCCTAATTTTCTGGCTTTTCGCCAATTACAAAATGCACAGAAACGGTCTTTGCAAGTGTACATCTCTTCCAAATGCTTTTGATGTTCCAATGTTTGAATATTTTCATACAAACCAAATTGAAGTCTCTGACCACAATCAGTCATATTAATAGCTTTCTTTTTATTGAAATATTGATATTTTTCAATTATTGGTAAAGTTAAAAGTTTTTTTTCTTGAAACTCAAACTCTTCCAAAATCGGTAATTTTTTGGTATTATTCTGCATCATGTATTTAAAACTTAAACTCAAAGTTTGGCGACTCGAGAGTTTAGGTTTTAACCTTTCCTTTTTAAATTTTCCACAAATTATAACTTGTTTTTTCTGTTCTACCAAAAAAACCACTCAAAGCCCGTGGATTAGGGGCTTTTAGCTAAAAAAAAAATCAGAGTTGTTTCCATAGTATAAATACAAGTAGGCACATTCAAAAAATATGACTTTTTTTTTAATAAAATATGACTTTTTTTTTTTAATAAAATAGTCTTCT